>CAINFN010000154.1 GCA_903848125.1 uncultured Bacteroidota bacterium | reverse complement strand
AATTAAAAATGATTCATTTTAGATGAATTTTAAGTAAATTGAACACGCATTTGAATAACTCACTTAAACCATTAAAAAATGCCGTCATCAAATCACTTCGATGCAATTGTAGTAGGCTCTGGAATTTCTGGAGGCTGGGCTGCTAAAGAACTTACTGAAAAAGGACTTAAAACTTTACTACTTGAAAGAGGACGTAATGTAGAACATATAAAAGATTATCAAGGCACCGAAAAAGATCCTTGGGATTTAACACATCGTAATTCCATTACGCAAGAAGATAAAAAGAACTCTCCTATCCAAAGCAAGTGCTATGCCTACGATGAAGTGTCAAAAAAGTTTTTCGTAAATGATCTTGAAAATCCATACACACCCACTAAGCCATTTGATTGGATCAGAGGAAATCATGTGGGTGGACGCTCGTTAATGTGGGGTCGTCAAAGTTATCGTTGGAGTGATTTAGATTTTGAAGCCAACGCAAAAGATGGCTATGGTACAGATTGGCCTATTCGTTACAGCGATCTTGCACCTTGGTATAGTTATGTAGAAAAATTTGCAGGCATTAGTGGAAATAAAGATGGTGTTCCTAATTTACCTGATGGTGAATTTCAGCCAGCGATGGAAATGAATTGTGTTGAAAAAATGGTAGCTGATCAACTTAAAACTAAAATGGGTCGCCCCATGATCATTGGTAGATCCGCTAATCATACTGCAAAAATTGGCACTAGAGGTCCTTGTCAATATAGAAATAAATGTCATCAAGGTTGTCCATTTGGTGGTTATTTTAGTTCTAACGCTGCTACCCTTCCGGCTGCTACTGCAACTGGAAATTTAACTTTAAGACCCGATGCCATTACAACAGAAATTTTATACGATAAAGAAACGGGTCGTGCAAAAGGGGTGCGCATTTTAGATGCCAACACCAATAAAACAGAGGAATACTTTGCAAAAATAATTTTCTTAAACGCTTCCACTTTAGGCACTGCCCATATTTTATTAAATTCTGTTTCTGAAGTTTTTCCAAATGGATTTGGAAATAGCAGCGAACAAGTGGGACATAATTTAATGGATCATCATTATGGTGTTGGCGCTTCTGCCACCTATGAAGGCTTTCTAGATAAATATACTTATGGTCGTCGCCCTAATGGGATTTATGTTCCTCGATTTAGAAATTTAGATGGCGGATCTTCTGCAGGTTATTTAAGAGGCTTTGGCTACCAAGGTGGTGCATCTAGAGGGGGTGGCGCTCGTGATGGAATTGGTGTTGAATTAAAAGAAAGTATAAGTGAGCCAGGTAATTGGTCAATGGGATGGGGTTCCTGGGGAGAGCATCTTCCTTATTATGAAAATAAAGTAACCCTAGATAAGAATAAAAAAGACAAGTGGGGATTACCAACTTTAAATTTAGACTGTGAATTTAAAGAGAATGAAATGAAAATGCGTGTAGATATGAAAAATAGTGCAGTAGAAATGTTAGAAGCAGCTGGATTAAAAAATGTGACTGCCTATGACAATATGCCTGCTCCAGGTTTTTGTATTCATGAAATGGGTACGGCCCGTATGGGAAAAGATCCAAAAACATCCGTACTTAATAAATGGAATCAAATGCACGATGCAAAAAATGTATTTATAACTGATGGTTCTGCGATGGCTTCTTCGGCTTGTCAAAATCCATCTCTTACTTATATGGCATTAACTGCTAGAGCTGCTGATTATGCAGTAAGCGAATTAAAAAAAGGAAACTTATAAGGTTTCCTTTTTTTAACAACCTAGTTGTAATAAGCACTTTTTTCTCCTAGTTAGTTTATAACTAGAAAATTAATTTCTTTTTTTAATACTAGAAGCGCCTGAACTATTCGATTCTTTTACATTAGGGTTGCCCTTGTAATCGATATCACTAGCTCCACTAGACACTGCTTTTAAAATTTCTGTGACATTCACTTTTGCATGACTGGCGCCAGTGGTATGAACCACTGCTCCTTTTGTTATCAACTTATATAATTTCGCATCGCTTGCGCCGGAAATATCTAAAGATAAATCATCTGCGGTGCCTTCTAAATCAATGCTTGAAGCTCCACTTTCTTCTATTAAAATATTGTTAGCATAAACTTTACCAACATACTCAGAAGCACCCGATAATTTATAATCTAAGGTGCCTGCTTTAATATCACCGTGAAAATCAGATGCCCCTGATAATTTAATTCTCATTTTTGGTGATTCAATGGTACTCACTAAATGAACATTGCTAGCACCAGAAGCGTTAATGGCATTTATTTCTTTTATACTTACGTAAGCTTTGGTTTTATAATTACCCCATTTTTTCCAACTAAACCAAGTGCCATGCTCCCCTAATCTTATAATTAAAGTGCCTCCAACTACTTCTGTAATAATATGGTCTCTTATTTCATCCTCAGTGGCACTCACTGCTACTTCGTTGGAATTGGCTTGCGTCAAGTATAAATCAATAGCACTTGAAACACTAATCGCTGTAAAATTGGGCACTTTTCTAACCTGCGTATGGTTGTCATAGATCACCGCAGTTTTGTCTTGTGCAATTAATTGACAACTGATAATTAATATAAAGCCTACTATTATGCTTTTCATAAAATGGTATTTATTACTTAAAACGTAAAAATGAATATAAAGTTACAATGCTTTATATCATTTTCTAGCTTATTTTTGTGTCGTCCTCGGGGTGCTGTAAAAGGCTGAGAAAAACCCGTTGAACCTGAACAGGGTAATGCCTGCGAAGGGAAGGTCACCGCAAGTCGCGCACTTCTCATAGCTATTATTCCTGTTCCCAGTATTTATTTTGAAACAATTAAAATTTAGTTATGACTAAGTTATTGGGAACAATTGCCTCTATTTTTATGTTAGCCACTAGTATGGCTCAACCGCCTGTATCATCAAGATCTAAAAAAAATGATAGTACACGTAAGTTTTCAGACAGTATTAGAAACCTACCACCCTTGGAAGTAAGGTCGGTGAGGGCTAGTGAAAACAGCCCATTTGCATTAAGCAATTTAAACAAATCAAGTATTCAACAATTAAACTACGGGCAGGATCTTCCGTTTGTAATGCAGAATACCCCTTCGGTGGTGGTGAATTCAGATGCAGGAAATGGAGTAGGTTATACTGGAATAAAAATTAGAGGTACCGATGGAACTAGAATTAATGTAACCCTAAATGGCATCCCCTATAATGATGCAGAAAGTATGATCACTTATTTTGTTGACCTACCCGATTTTAGCTCTAGCTTAAATAGCGTGCAAATTCAAAGAGGTGTGGGTAGTTCTACCAATGGATCTAGTGCATTTGGAGCTAGTATTAATTTAGCCACAAATGATTATCATCCCGAAAAATATTTAATTCTTCAATCAAGTGCGGGTTCATTTAATACTTTAAAAAATACTTTACAAATAGGTACAGGTTTACTCAATAACCATTTTACGATTGATGGTCGTGTAAGTAATATAAGTAGTGATGGATATATGGATCGTGCCAAATCTAACTTGAAATCATTTTATGTAAGTAGTACCTATTGGGGCGATCAATCTTCATTAAGATTGAATATTTTTTCTGGCTGGGAAAAAACTTACCAAGCATGGTATGGAGTGCCCGAGGAAATGTTGGCCACCCAAAGAACCTACAATCCTGCAGGGATGGAAAAAATGGATGCGCCTTACAACAATCAAACCGACAATTATCAACAAACGCATTATCAATTGTTTTACAATAAAACAATTAATAAAAATTTACAATGGAATACCGCTGTTTTCTTAACAAGAGGAAAGGGTTATTATGAGGAGTACAAAGGAGCGGCGTTATTGTCAGATTATATTTCAACAACTACCATCACTTCATCTATGGATTTGGTGAGAAGAAAATGGTTAGACAATCATTTTTATGGACAGATCGCCTCTTTGGTATATGAAGAAGGGAGGGAGAAATTTACTTTTGGTGGTGCATGGAATACTTATGATGGCCTTCATTATGGTAGACTCCCCTACTTAAGCACAAAAGGCATTAGCCCAGATTTTAATTACTATAATAACAACGCCATTAAAAACGATGCGAATAGCTATATTAAATGGAACCATCAGTTTACAGATGCTTTAAGCAGTTTTGTGGATGTTCAATACCGAAATGTGGTACACAATATGTATGGCTTTGATCACAATCCAGACTTAACGGTTAAAAGAACTTTTGATTTTGTAAACCCAAAAGCTGGCTTGTATTATAAAACCAACCAAACTAGCTATTATGCTAGTATTGCTATCGCACATAAAGAACCCAATAGAGATGACTTTGAAGCAGCCATCAAAGAGCAACCTAAGCAAGAAGTATTGACCGATTTAGAAATAGGTTTTAAAAATAAATTGGGCAACTTGCAATGGGGCGCCAACCTTTACTACATGAGTTACAAAGACCAATTGGTACTTACAGGCAAAATTAATGACATTGGCGCCTATACCAGAACCAATGTGCCTAAAAGCTTTAGATCAGGAATAGAGCTAGAAGAAAGTTGGAAGATTAATTCATTTTTAACCAGTGCAGGCAATATTACTTTTAGTCGAAATAAGATAGACGCTTTTGTTGAGTATATTGACGACTATGATAATGGTGGGCAATTAACTTTCAATCATAAAAATACCGACATTACCCTATCCCCCAACCTAACCGCTACGCATCAACTTAATATCAAATTGAATAAAAATTGGGAAGTTAATTTGACCAGTAAGCAGGTATCAAAACAATATTTGGATAACACGCAAAATGAAGCAAGAATATTGAAGGCTTACTTTTTACAAGATATCAATACTTCCTACAAGCTATTTGAAAAACCAAAATGGAATGCTCAACTACAATTGTATGTCAATAATATTTTTGACAAAAAGTATGAACCCAATGGATTTACATACAGTTACTTATATGAAAGCACCATCACTACTTCAAATAATTATTACCCTATGGCTGGAAGAAATTATTGGATAAGTTTAAAAATTGATTTGAAATAAAAAATGTTTCTTCCCCCTGAGTATAGGTTAGATTTAACCAAAAAAAAGGTCCTGAATTTTCAGGGCCTTTTTTTATTTAGTATTTTATTTTTGATTAGCTTGGAAATTTAGCTTGCCAATCTAGCATGCCTCCTGATACATTAACCACATTTTTAAAACCATATGGTTCTAACATTAAACAGGCTTGTCCGCTGCGGTTACCGCTGCGGCAATAAACGTATACGACTTCCTCTTTAAGGTCTTCGATGTCATCTAATTGCAAACTTTGTACCTGGCCAAGTGGTAATAAAATTCCACCAATGTTAAATGCAGCATGCTCATGTGGTTCGCGCACATCTACTAAATTTATTTTTTCTCCTGCGTCTAATTTTGCTTTTAAAGCCTCAACAGTGATCGTTTGCATTTTATTAGTTTTAAAACTTTATTTAATTGAATCTCTTTTTACAATTACCGGCGCTACTTTGTCAATGATTAAATCAATGGAGCCTCCTTGTATGGTTACATTTTTAATGGGCATGCCTAATGAATCTAATTGAGCTGAGAAAGGATTAGGCGTTTGCTGAATTACATATGCATTGGCTGTATCTTGTATCACTGCCGAAGAAATAATATTTCCCACTGTCAAACCTAAACCTGCCATGGTTGATTTAGCCATTTGAACCGTTAGTCCAATCAAATCGGGCACCTCAATTCCAATGGAAGTACCTCCGTCTCCTACTGTAAAATTAATCATGGTACCAGATGAAATTTTGGTACCTGGCGCAATGGGATTGGCTCCTACCAATTGATCTATAATTACATTCTTGTTTCGATTGGTCACTAAATTAATTGAACCTATTCTGAGTCCTAATACTTTCAAATAAGTTTGGGCACTTTTTAAAGAGAAGCCAATTAAGTTTGGCATATCCACCTGTGGAGCAATCACTCTGTTAATAGTTAAATAAATAGTTCGTCCTTTTTTAACGACTTCATCAGCTTCTGGCGTTTGTCTTAACACTCCATTTCTAGCTAAAGTGTCTACATAAATAGAATCTTGCAAAACCACATCAAAACCCAATGCTTTAATATTTTTTTGAGCAGCTAAAACATCTAAGCCAACCACATTGGGTACTTTTTCTGTTTTACCATTGCCTGTGATCCAGCCTAAAGAAAAGAAAAACAGTATTATTAAAAATAGTACTGCTCCAATTCCTGCTAGCACATTTACCCACAAAGGCTTTTTTAATAATTTATCAATTGCTTCCAAAGTAATCGTTTTTAAATTTTATTTTGAAAGTAAAGTGTCTTCAATAATCGTACCGTAAAAATCGGTTAAACTCCAGCCCATTGCCCTTACTTGCTGTGGTATTACACTTGCATCACTTTGACCGGGCACTGTATTTACTTCTAATAAAAAGGCTTTTTGTACAATTTCATTGTAAATAAAATCTATTCTAACTACCCCTCTACAATTAAACATATCATATACTTTTTTGGCCGCTTCGGTCAACTCCTTAAACATAGTGTCTGTAATTTTTGCAGGCGTAATTTCTTCACTCTTGCCTTCATACTTGGCTTCAAAATCAAAGAACTCGTTCTCGGTGATAATTTCTGTAATGGGCAACACGGTGGTAATTCCTTTTGACTTAAAAACACCAATAGTGAATTCTCTTCCGCTTATAAATTCTTCTACCAACACTTGTGTGTCTTCCTTAAAAGCTTTTTCTAAAGCTGGCGCCAATTCGGCTGCTGCATTTACTTTACTAATGCCAAAACTACTTCCCCCATTGTTTGGCTTTACAAAAACAGGCAAATTTACTTCAGCCAAAATTTGATCAGGGCTCAAAGGTTGCTCTGCAAATAAATGTAATGACTTGGCAACATGCACTCCACCAAAACCAGCCACAGCTACTGTATATCTTTTATTAAAAGTTAAAGCCGAGGTGGCCGTATTGCAACTGGTATAAGGCAAACCTATTAAATCAAAATAACCTTGCATTTTTCCATCTTCACCTGGTGTTCCATGAATACACATTAAAGCAACGTCAAATTGAATCTTAGCTCCATTTTCTATAATACTAAAATCAGCTTTGTCTACCGCTACTTCCTCTGCCTCTTTATTTTCATACCACCATCCGGTTGGATGGACATCAATCATATACACTTCATACTTATCTTTATCAAGGGCATTAAATACCGTCTTAGCACTTTTATAACTTATTTGCGCTTCAGAACTTAAACCCCCAGTAACAAGTGCTACCTTTTTTTTCATGTATCCTAATTGATGTTCAAATTTACTTAATACAATGCATAAAAAAAGGGAAATTAATTCCCTTTTTAAAATATGACTTTATGTGTTAGTTTAAGCGTGTAATCTATCCTTTTTAGCTAGCAACACTTCTACAGTTTCAACATACATTTCATCTGGTACGCAACAATCAACAGGACATACTGCAGCGCATTGTGGTTCCTCATGAAAACCTTGACACTCTGTACACTTATTAGGTGTAATATAATAGGTATCTGCAGCCACTGGTGCAATTCTTTGACCAGCATCTACTGAACTTCCATCTAATAATGTGAAAGCTCCTTTTACGGTAGTTCCATCAGCAACAGCCCATTCAACACCACCTTCGTAAATAGCGTTATTTGGACATTCTGGTTCGCAAGCACCGCAGTTAATACACTCATCTGTAATTTTGATAGCCATAATAAATTATTTAAATAATTAGTAACGTAATTTTGCCCTACAAATATAAAGAACAAGCATGAACTTACAAGCAAGAATAGCGCATTTTTTTACTTTAGGGGCTCAATTTTTAAACCCAGGAAATTCTTTGCTCGAACAAGCTAAAATCAATACCTATCAGCAAAATGCCTGGTTTTTACCCCATTTTATTGATCATGCCATCGCACAAATAAACCAACAATATTTAGGGCTTGAGGCACTTAAATCATGGACAGCCGCTTACCCCTCTATATCATCCAGCTCAACAGATAAAAAAGTGGGTATTGTTATGGCGGGGAATATTCCTTTGGTGGGTTTTCATGATTTATTGAGCACTTTAATCGCTGGGCACACAGCAGTCGTAAAGCTGTCCTCCAAAGACAAAGTGCTCATGGAATACGTTATTGACAGCTTACAAAGTATTGACCCCTTATTTAAAGATTTGATCATTATTCAAGATCAATTAAAAAATTGCGATGCTTATATTGCTACCGGAAGTAATAATACGGGCAGGTATTTTGAGCAGTATTTTGGAAAATATCCTCATATTATTAGAAAAAATAAGACGTCCATTGCCATTTTAGATGGTGAGGAAACATCCAATGATTTAGCGTTATTGGCAGATGATATGATGCTTTATTTTGGCATGGGCTGCCGAAACATTACTCAAATTTGGGTGCCCAAAGACTACGATTTCCTCCCTTTAATTAATGCCTTAAAAAAATACAATTACTTGGGCGATGAACACAAATTCAAACACAATTATGACTATCAATTGGCTCTTTTAATGCTTAATAGACAATTTTACATGGACTCAGGCGGCATTTTACTAAGCGAAAACCCTTCTCCCTTTGCGGCCATTTCTCAAATTCATTACCAATTTTATTCGCCAGACACCTTACCCAATATTGATAGCGATGACGTACAATGTATCGTTGGTAAAACAGGGGTGCCTTTTGGCAGTCCTCAAACCCCTAGCCTATTGCAATATGCCGATGGCGTGGATACCCTGGATTTTTTAAGTAAAATTTAAGTCACCCGAACTGTTTCGTAAATTTTTTGTTAAACCCTATAAATCATTTTGTGTCCTAATTTCAGGTTCGTTAATTTGTACCCGATTTGGCACAGAATTTGTAGAAAAATAAACGATACTATTTAGTTAAACATAAAAAATACAATTATGAATTGGAACTTAAAAAATGTGTTAGCCATTATTGGCATTAGTGCTTTAACTACAATCACAAGCATGTGGGGTTATGGCAAACTATCTAAAACAAGCTCCTTTGAAAATGACGGCAGACTTCCGGCAAATTATGCTAGTTTTTTTAATGGGAATGCGCCAAGTACCACTGTAGATTTTACACCCGCTGCCAGCGCAGCCTCTCCAGCAGTGGTGCATATCAAAACTAAAACCAACGCTAAAAAAGTTGAATCCAATCAAAATCAAAGAAAACAAAGAAATCCTTTTGGAGATTTATTTGGAGATGAAGATATGTTTGGAGATTTTTTTGGCGGCCCAAGAATTCAGCCAGAGCAAAGAGCCAGTGGAAGTGGTGTATTAATTACTGCCGATGGATATATCGTCACCAACAATCACGTAGTAAATGGTGCCGATGAAATTAATGTAACCTTAACCAATAAGAAAACATACAAGGCTAAAGTGATTGGTGTAGATGCAAGCAGTGATATTGCTGTATTAAAAATTGATGGGTCTAATTTACCTTACTTAGTGTATGGCAATAGCGATGAAATTAAATTAGGTCAATGGGTGTTAGCAATTGGTTACCCATTAAATTTAGAAGTAACCATTACTGCTGGAATTATCAGCGCTAAAAATAGATCCATAGATATTAATTCAAAACAAAGTGATAAACCTGTAGAATCTTTCTTACAAACTGATGCTGCCGTCAATCAAGGCAATAGTGGTGGTGCTTTAGTGAATACGAGTGGAGAATTAGTGGGTATTAATTCTGCCATCGCCTCTCCTACTGGTTCTTATGCAGGCTATGCTTATGCAATACCTGTAAACATTGTTAAAAAAGTAGTGACTGATATTGTAAAATATGGTACCGTTCAAAGAGCTTATTTAGGCATTAGTTATCCTAAGGATGGTTTGTCTGATGAGCAAATTAAAAAAATGGAAGAGGATTTAAATACCAAATTTAAAGAAGGAGAAGGCATCATCATTACAGATGTATTAGAAGGTGGTGCTGCTAAAGTAGCTGGTATTAAAAAAGGGGATGTACTAGTAAAAATGAATGGAGTAAATGTAAAAACTGCTCCCGAATTACAAGAGCAAGTGGCTAGGTACAAGCCAGGTGATAAAATTAATTTAGTCATTAAACGTGGTGGCAAAGATTTAACTTTAGAAGTTACTTTTAAAGCAAAACTAGGAAGCACAGATTTATCAAAAAGTAGTTCGGCTGCTGAGAAATTAGGTGGCAGACTTGAAACCTTAGATAAAGCCACTGCCGAAAAGAATGACTTAGAAGGAGGCGTAATTATAAAAGAACTCGGATCTGGTATACTTGGAAAAAGCAGAGTTGAAAAAGGGTTTGTCATTACCCATGTCAATGAAGAGCCAGTTAAAACAGTGGAAGAATTTTACGAAGCGTTGAAAAAAGCGAATTCAAGCAATATAAAAATTGGCGGTGTGTATCCCGGTTACTTTGGAAACTATGCATTCATTTTAAATTTGAATGAATAAGCAAACCTTATTATAAATTGTTTTATTTGAGCTAGTGCAAAAAAAGCCCCTCGAAATTTCGGGGGGCTTTTTAATTTTTATATCATTAAACTTTAGTCCTACTCTTTCTTTTTAGGAGACCTAATCACAAAATGATATTCACCAGATCCTAAGCTGGTTTCAAAGTAATTATTTTTTTGACCTACTAAAATAATATTGGACAATGATTTAACAGCTACCCCATTTTCAGAAACCAAATCAATATCACGGGTTGGAAAAAATACTGAACTAGTTGTATTCGCAGGAATAACTACATCTAAATAAATTGTATCCCCCTCAACTTTCCAGCCACTGCTTAATTTTCCGTAATAAGTTTGCAATGATGCTTCTGCTTGTGTAAAACCTCCACCAATATGGGGTTGTACTTTACTATGCTTATAGCCCACCCCGTCTTCATAAGTATCCAAGCCCACCATTTGACGATACATCCAATCCCCGATAGCTCCATAAGAATAGTGGTTAAATGAGTTCATTCCTGTTGTTTGAATAGTACTATCAGGCTTTTGTCCATCCCATCTTTCCCAAATGGTGGTGGCCCCCATTTTAACTGGATACAACCAAGAAGGATATTTTTCTTGAAGCAATAATTTATAAGCCACCTCATTGTAACCAAATTTGGTTAATACATGACACAAATAAGGGGTCCCTAAAAATCCAGTAGTTAAATGATTGCCATAACTAGTAATATTCTCTGATAATCTTTTGGCTGCTTGATCTCTAAATTTAGAGGGCAGCATATCAAAATTCAATGCCAATGTATACGCTGTTTGAGTACCTGATACCAATCTGCCATTTTGTGTTACATATTCTCTTAAAAAAGCTTCTTTTATTTTTCCTAACAACTCAGTATAAAATTCAACATCTTCATTTTTGCCTAACACATTAGCAGCATTAATTAATAGTTGAGTAGATTGAGCATAGAAACATTGTGCAATTAAATACTTATCCGTTACGGCCGAACGTCCATCATTGTCATCCTCGGGTCTAAAGAACAGCCAATCACCAAAATGAAATCCAGTATTCCACATATCCCCCCAGGAAGCTTTTCTCAAGCTTTCGACATATGCTTTCATACTTTCATATTGATCGGTTAATATTTTTTTATCGCCATAAGCCAAATACATGTTCCAAGGTATGATGGTAGCCACATCTGCCCACCCAGCACTATTAACCGCATCTTTACCTAATATATTAGGAATGACATGAGGCACTTTACCATTTATTTGATCAGCAGATAGATCTTTTAACCATTTTGCAAAGAAGTTATTTACATTCAAATTAAAAGTGGCTGTTCTAGAAAATACTTGGGCATCTCCAGTCCATCCCAATCGCTCATCTCTCTGCGGACAATCTGTAGGTATGTCTAAAAAATTTCCTTTTTGTCCCCATTCAATATTATGCTGCAATTGATTTACCAATGTATTAGAGCTAGTAAACGTACCCGTTTTTTTCATATCGGAATACAATGCCACCGCTGTAAAATTTTCTGCAGTAATTTCGCCAGGATACCCTTCAATTTTTAAATACCTAAATCCTTGCCAAGTAAAGTGGGGTTCAAATGTTTCCACGCCCGCTCCACTTAAAATATAATTATTTTGTGCTTTGGCAGCGCGTAAATTATCGGTATAAAAATTTCCTTTTTTATCTAACACTTCGGCATGGGATAAAGTAATTTTATCACCTGTATTGCCTTTTACTTTCATGACTACCCAACCCACTAGGTTTTGACCAAAATCAATTACTTTTTCACCCTTTGGTGTGGTAAATATTTTAATTGGATTAAACAGTTCATGCTTTTTGACCAATTCGTTTTGTGTCGCAATTAAATTACTATTGTTAAAAGTGGCTACTTTAGCATTTAACCAAGAAGCATCATTGTAATTAGGAGCAGCCCATCCTATTTTAGTTTGACGCGCATCAACGGTTTCTCCATTGTAAATTTCGGAATACACAATGCTGCCTGTACTTGTTTTCCAACTGTCATCGGAAACCACCACCGCTTTTGTGCCATCAGTATAGGTAATATTCAATTGAAAAAGCAAAGCAATGTCTTTACCATAAATATCTTTATTGTTGGTATAGCCCATTACCCCTCTGTACCAACCATTACCCAAGGTTACCCCAATTGCATTGGCACCAGACTTTAATAAATTAGTTACATCATAGGTTTGGTATTGTAATCGAGTTGCATAACTGGTCCAGCCTGGCGTTAAATAAGCATCTCCAACTCTTTGTCCGTTAATTTGAGCTTCATACATGCCATGTGCTGTAATATTAACCACTGCATTGGCAATTTTTTTATTGGCTGAAAATTCTTTTCTAAATAAGGGGCTCGGTCTAAGGATAGAGTCCTCGTATCCAGGCACAATCCATTTAGCTTGCCAATCGGATACGTTTAAAAAGGCAGTTTGAAAACTAGCAGGTGCACTCCATTCAGAAATAGTTCCTTCATTGTCCCAAACACGCACTTGCCAATTGTATTTTGTATTTGATTTTAAAGCTGCCCCAACATAATCAATCATTACTGAGGCGCTGCTTTTAACTTTTTCAGATGCCCAAACTAAATGCTTGCCCTCTACTACTTTAATTTCATAAGCCACTTGATTTGAGTTTCTTTTAGTTGACGCAAGTAGCCAACTAAATCTTGGAGTAGCCATGTCTAACCCAATTGGATTGGTTTTATTCTCAGTTAACAGCTCACTTACTTTTAGCTGCGCCATTGCTGAAAAAAATAAGGCAAGCATGCCTATTAATAATGATGATTTTTTCATGGTAGAAGGTTTGATTGTCTTAATAGGGTTAATTTTTAGTTGAATAGTATTGTAATGAAATTAAATTATTAGGAATAGACTTTGAATTCCATTTTTCATGAACAGCCAATGCAGCTCCAATGGCAGATGCTTGTGGAATGGCTGCAGCAAAAACTTCATATTGATTGTACCCCTTGGCAAGCAAATTCATAAATATTTCGTTATTGCTAAATCCGCCATCAACAAAAATGCGTTTCACATTGGAATTAGCTATCATTAAGTTAGTGCTAATTACTTGTTTTTGAACTAAGCTGGCTATTAAATAATGATAAGCGGTTTCGAAATCTATAAAATGACTGGCTTCAAATTCATTGATTGCATTGTAAAATTGAACAGTTTCATCAATTTTAATATTTGAATTGTATTTTACCGAAGTATAATAATCTAAAGGCGTATTGAAATGTTTATTCAAAGACAGTAATGCTTGCTCATGCTCTTTCCCACTAAACAATCGAGCCGCTTTAATAGGCTTTCCAGAATAGGATAGATAACACAATGCATCTTGGTTTAATTCCTGAATGGTTAAAACACTATCATTAAAAGGATTTAAACTAATGCACCAAGTACCTGTAGAGATGAGCACAAAAGGTTCAGTAAATGAACTTAAATAAGGGATGAGTGCCGATGAACTATCATGCAAACCTACCTGTTCTTGTATAGTTGGGAAAAGTTTGTCAAATCCTTCTTTCAACACCCAATGATGATAGTTATTTTGAGTAAAATTCCAAAGCATGGTATGGCAACCTATACTTGTAATGTCTGCTGCCAATTCACCTGTAACAATATAATGTAGATATTGTGGTAAATGTAAAGCCCATTTTATTTTATTAAATTTTTCAGGCTGTTCTACTTTCAACCTATACAATTGCAGGCCTACATTCAAATTGCCTAAATAGGGAGAAGCCGTTGCTAAAGACATTTCCTCCATCGATCCATGGTTTTGCTCAAATTGCTTTTTAGTTGTTTCTTTATAAGGCTTTAAATAATTGTACAAGGGTGCTATTGGCTTACCTTGGTCATCTATATAAATAAAACTGGCCCCGTAGGCAGAATAATGAATGTGCTTAATGTCAAAAGCATTGTTTTGTTTTAGAGCAGTTATAGAAGATAAAACCCATTGTGTTAAAGCATCTAAATCTTCGCAATCAGCTCCATCTTCATCTTTAATTTCAGCTATCTTAATGGATGATTCTTGCACTACTTGATAGTCTTCATCAAATAAAAAAAGCTTCTTATTGGTTTTGCCAATATCAAATATTAAAATTACTGGGATGGGATGCATGAATGAATTTTAATATTGACAATTATAGTCCAGTGGCAATTGTATTAGCCCCTCTTTCTTTTATCAAGGATGCCCTAAGTTTATTATTTCTATAAAAAGCGATGGGGTCCAAAGCACCTCCGGCTCTTAGTCTTGCCTCTGCAACGATAGCCCTGACGTCAGTTCTAAACGTGTTTTGCAAAATTTCCTGAGCAGCCACTACATCATTATTGTCTTGTGCATTATTTAAACCTTTCCTATCCACTAACAAAGCTTGCGCATAAGAAATCATAATGGCTTCCACCGATTGTAATAAATCTTCCAAAGGATCTTTAACATTATGACTTGCATCAATCATCCAACCTAGGTCGGTAGCATGATTCATCCCTCTTGCATCCATGCCTTCTACCAATTCATTAAATATTAAAAACAATTGATAAGGTTTAATGCTCCCAACAGTTAAATCATCGTCTCCGTATTTACTGTCATTAAAATGGAACCCTGCTAATTTTTGTTCCATCATTAACAGTGCTACAATTTGTTCAATATTGGCATTGGGTAGATGATGACCCAAATCCACTAGAGTAAATGCTTTGGGGCCCAACTTATTGGCGTATAATAATGACTGCCCCCAATCACCCACGGTCATAGAATAAAAATTGGGTTCAAAGGCCTTGTATTCCACAAAAACTTTCCAGTCAGCTGGTAATGCTGCATAAATTTCTTGCAAACCTTCTAATGTGTTTTGAAACGCTTTTCTAAAATTCAATTGCCCAGGAAAACAACTGCCATCACTCAACCAAACGGTTAAAGCTTTTGAGCCCAACTCAATACCATGTTTGATTACTTCTATATTATGTTCAATAGCTTGTTGGCGTATGGCTTTATTGGTATTTTGAAGGGAACCGAATTTATAGCTTAATGCTTGCCCTTTTTGATCCTGAAATGTATTCGAATTCATGGCATCAAATTTCAAATTCAAATCGGCAGCTAAATTTTTGATAGCACCATAATTGGAGGGTATGTCCCAAGGAATATGTAAAGAGATTGCGCCACTAGAATTATTCAATGCATGCAACATGCCCACATCTTCCATTTTTTGTTCTAGGGTACCTGGCTCCCCTGCTCCTGAAAACCTTGCAAAACGCGTACCCCCTGTACCTAAGGCCCAACTAGGGATGGCCACATTAAAATCAATTAGTTTTTGAATGATGGATTCCGCATGGGGGATTTCGGATTTTGCAAAATCAAATCTGTTTTGATGTGCTTTTTGTAAATCACTATTGTGTTGATCTATTTGTTTTTTATCAATTCTCATCTTTTATTTTTTTCTAGTGTTGAACATTAAAATAATAAGTAACTAGTACTAATTAAAAAGTAGTGGGTTATTTTAGGGCAAATAAAATACATTGGTTAAGGGTATT
>CAINFN010000153.1 GCA_903848125.1 uncultured Bacteroidota bacterium | reverse complement strand
GCTGGATAGTCTTTTTTTGCGGTCAATTGCTCGTGTACAAATTTTACTGCTTCGCTCATAATACATTGTTTTTGCGGACGGCAAAGGTAGGAGAACCCACCTTATAATCCAAATTATTTGATAAAATTAAATACCAGCCTATCTGGCAATGTTTACAGCTCTTTTTTCACGTATTACGGTTACTTTAATCTGGCCTGGATAGGTCATTTCGGTCTGTATTTTTTGTGCTATGTCAAAACTCAATTGGTCAGAGGTTTGATCGGTCACTTTCTCTGCTTCCACAATCACCCTTAATTCACGACCTGCTTGAATAGCATAGGCTTTTTCCACCCCTTGATAGTTCATAGCAAGGTTTTCTAAGTCCTTGATTCTCTGAATATATTGTTGCATAATCTCTCTTCTAGCACCAGGTCTAGCACCGCTAATAGCGTCACAAGCTTGGATAATAGGAGAAATTACATATTGCATTTCCATCTCGTCGTGGTGCGCTCCAATCGCGTTGACCACCGCTGGGTTTTCACCATATTTTTCAGCTAATTTAGCCCCTAGTAAGGCGTGGCTTAATTCGGTTTCCTCATCAGGCACTTTACCTATATCATGCAACAAACCAGCCCTTTTGGCCAATTTAGGGTTAATGCCTAATTCAGCAGCCATAATTCCACATAAATTAGCCGTTTCTCTACTGTGCATCAATAAATTTTGACCATAAGATGAACGGAATCTCATTTTTCCAATAATACGGATCAACTCTTTATGTAAACCATGAATACCTAATTCAATGACTGTTCTTTCCCCAATTTCGGCAATTTGATCTTCCAATTGACGACGTGTTTTTTCTACCACTTCTTCGATACGTGCTGGATGAATTCTTCCATCAGCCACTAAACGTTGTAAACTTAAACGTGCAATTTCACGACGCAATGGATCAAAAGAAGAAAGTAAAATAGCTTCCGGTGTATCATCTACAATTAAATCCACTCCTGTAGCGGCTTCAATAGCGCGAATATTTCTACCTTCTCTACCAATAATTTGTCCCTTCATTTCATCGGACTCTAAATTAAATACAGTTACTGTATTTTCAATAGCTACTTCTGCAGCCGTACGTTGAATTGATTGGATAATAATTTTCTTCGCTTCCTTATTTGCTTTTTGTTTGGCGTCCTCTATAATTTCTTGTTGTAAAACCAAGGCCTGTGTTTGCGCTTCATGCTTTAAGCTTTCAATCAATTGTTGCTTGGCATCTTCTGCACTTAAATTGGCTATTTTTTCAAGACGGCGGATGTGTTCTTCTTGGTGCTTCTCTAATTCAGAACGTTTAACATTAATTAAATCAATCTCGCGATTTAATTTTTCCTTAATCACCTCATTGTCTTTTACTTGCTTATCAATAGAAGCTTCTTTTTGATTAATCGTAATCTCTTTTTGCTTAATTCTATTTTCAGCCTCTCCAATTTTTTTGTTTTTTTCTAAAAGGTCGCGATCGTGTTCAGACTTTAATTGCACGAAACGTTCCTTAGCTTCTAACTGCTTTTCCTTTTTAATGGTCTCAGCCCTAAGTTCTGTTTCTTTTAAAATGTTGGCCGCTTGTGCCTCTGCTTCTTCAATTTGCTTTTTGGTATTACGGGCAAATACAAGTTTGCCTATAATTAAGCCCCCCACCAAGGAACTTGCTCCTATGATGGCTAATAATATTGTTTGGTCCATTGTTTAATTCTTGTTGTTTAAAAAAAATCATACTCCCCTTTTTCGTTGGTAATGAGGTTACTACATTAATCCTATTATTTATAAAATACTACTGGTCACTTATAGCAAGCTTCGTTTCTTCTACTACAAGATGACGTATTAATATTATCTATAATGCGTCAAAGGTTCCAAAACGAAGATAAACAATTAATGGAAAGAATAAGTCAAGGGAGGCTAATTAACTACCAGAAAGCACCTTTTCGATAGATCCGGCAAGGCCATCAATTTGATTTTGAATGGTTTCGAGCTCATATAGGTTTTGACCAGTTTGCTGTTGCTCGGTGGTAAACCACAATAAAACCATGGAAATATAATCCTGCATATCCTTACCAGCATAGGCATTTTTAAACTCCACCATTTTCTGATTGATTAAATGGGCAGTCTTGCGGACAGCTTCTTCATCCTTAGGTGCAATTTTAACCCTATAAGTTCGGTCGGCAATGGTAATATTTACGGGTATTAAATGATCGTTTTCTGACATGGCTTAAGGATTCATATTTTTAATACTGGCATCAATTTCTTTAATGTACTGATCAATTTTTTTAACCCATTTTTCTTTTTCAGCAGGATCCATATTGGCTTTATTCACCATCGAAGCAGCCCATTGAGCTTGCTCGTCTTTCATTTGTTTTTCCAATAATTGAGTCGATTCTTTTTGTTGGGCCAACGTGGCTTTAAACTGTTGATTCTCTTTCTCCAATTGCGCAAAACGCTTAAGTAAAAGCTGTAGCTTTTCTTGAAGAGATACTATAGAATCGTTTAGATTGGCCATTAAAAATGGGTGCTTAAATTATTGTTACTTGAAATTAACTATTTTCTTATTTCCGCTTGAATATTTTTTTCAAATTGCTTAATCAGCTGTTGCATCATGCCATCTATTTCAACATCAGTAAGCGTTTTATCGGGGGCATTAAAAACAAAATTAATGGCAACCGATTTTTTTTGATGCCCTAATTTATCACTTTCAAAAATATCAAATACCCTGGTCTCTTTTAAAGCAGTTAATTTGGCTGCTTGTATACTAGATTCAATCGCTTCGTATATAGTAGCTTGAGGCACCACCAAGGCCAAGTCTCTTTCTACAGATGGGTATTTAGAAATTTCATGATACACTACTTGCTTATTTTGATAACAGTCAAATAGCAGCATTAAATCAAATTGGATATATACTACCGATTGTTTGATGCCAAAACTGTTCAATTTTTTTGAAGAAACTATTTGTAATTGACCAATCACTTTCTTGTCCACCACTAAGTCAATAGCTGAAGCGGCATTAGTTTTAAAAGTATAATTTGCAATACCTAATAATTCAAATAAAGATTGTACCATTCCTTTGGCAACAAAAAAATCTTGTTCAACTCCTTTGGTTCTCCAACCATCTTGAGTTTGTTTTCCAGAAAGGTAGATGGCCAATTGCTCCGATTCGTAATAACTACCCTTACTTGATTTGCCATACACTTTACCTAATTCAAAAAAGGAAATGGCATTGTTTTTTCTGTTTAAATTATAAGCAATTGTTTCCAAACCAGTCTCCAACATAGAAGGGCGCATCACATCTAAATCTGCACTTAAATTATTTAACATTTTTACCGATCCTGCCATTACTTCGTCGGAAAAGTAGGCGCTATTGGTAATAGAGTTGGTCACTATTTCAGTATAGCCTCGGCCCACTAAATAGTTGGCAATTTTTTCTTTATACTTTTCTTTTTTCTCTAATGGATCAATAGAAGGGCTAATGGATATGGTAGTAGGAATGGCAATATTATCCAACCCATCAATGCGTAATATTTCCTCCACCAAGTCGGCAGGCAAACTAATGTCTGGTTTATGATGAGGCACAGCCAATTCAATATCATCATCAGTTTCACTTAAAATTTCAAAGCCCAAGCTTGTTAAAATAGTTTTAACTGCAGCAGCTGGATATATTTTTCCACTCAGCTTTTTTAAATAAGCATAAGTTAATTTTACTTTTGTTTTTGCACTTGGATGCGGATACACATCTATCACTTCGCTACAAGTACCTCCTGCTATTTCCTGAATCATTTGTGCAGCCAATTCTAATACTTGCACCGTTCCAGTGATGTCTACTCCTTTTTCAAATCTGGTGGCTGCATCAGTCCTAAGCGCATGATGCACCGATGTTTTACGAATGTGCACATTTTCAAACCATGCACTTTCTAAAAAAATATTTTTTGTTGTGTTGGTAACGCCACTTTTTAATCCACCAAATACACCCGCAATACACATTGGCTTTTCGCTATCACTAATCATCACATCTTGAGCTGTAAGTGTACGTTCTGTTCCATCTAGGGTTGTAAATTTAGTGCCTGCTGCATATTTTTTCACCACTACTTTTTGGTCTTTGATTTGATCTGCATCAAATGCATGAAGCGGTTGGCCTGTTGCATGTAAAATATAGTTGGTAATGTCCACTATATTATTAATAGATCGAACGCCAATCGCTTGTAAATTATTTTTTAACCAAGCAGGAGAGGCTTGCACGCTTACTCCTTCTATGTTTATTCCACTATATCGTCCACAACCTTTTTCATCTTCTATAATAACTTTAAAAGGTTTGACTGAATTGTTCTTAGTTGCCTTTTTAGTAAAAGGACTTATTGCTTTAACCGGCGCTTCGTGGTAAGACAAATACGCGCATACATCTTTAGCTACACCATAATGACTCATGGCATCCATTCGGTTAGGTGTTAACCCAATTTCAAATATCCAATCTTGATCATATTTAAATATATCTGCCACTAAATCACCCGCATTCCATTTATTATCTAAAACAATAATGCCTGCATGATCTTCACTAATGCCAATTTCGTCTTCGGCACAAATCATCCCTTCACTTTCTTCCCCTCTAATTTTTGCCAACTTCATCGTGATGGCGTCTTTGCCTTTTGGAAAAATGGTTGCTCCTACTGGCGCCAAAACCACTTTTTGACCCACCGCTACATTGCTTGCACCACATACAACATTCAATGGACGATCTTTTCCAACAGCTACTTTGGTCAATTTTAATTTGTCGGCATTGGGATGCGGAATCACTTCTAGAACCTCGCCCACTACTAGGCCTGCCAATCCGCCTTTAAAATTTTCATAGTTTTCCAAAGACTCTACTTCTAAGCCAATAGAAGTAAGAATGGTGGACAATTGCTCAGG
>CAINFN010000152.1 GCA_903848125.1 uncultured Bacteroidota bacterium | reverse complement strand
GCGCTGCGGAAAGATTATAAGTTGTATGACCGAACCTATTAACCCTACCACTAAGACTACTTTAAAAAGTATGCTTAACTATCAGTGGATTGTCATGAACATTAGTTTCTTTTTGTTCTTGGCATTCATCGCCATCTTATACATAGCGAATGGGCATCTTACCGACAAAAGCATAAGAAGAATTAATACCACTCAAAAAGAACTTAAAGAATTACAATTTGAATATAAGACGTTGAAATCGGATTTGATGAGACGCAGCAGAGCAGTTGAAATACAAGATAAAGTAGCCCCTTATGGTTTAGTGGTGGCAAAGGAAATGCCTGTAAGATTGGTATTAGAAAATAAAATTAAAACCAACACTCAAAATAAGTAATGGACGTAAAACGCGACATATTATGGAGAGTTTATTTAAGCTACATCATCATGGTGTTGGTTTGCTTATTTATATTAGGCAAGGCCTTTTATATCCAACAAGTACAAGGTAAATATTGGAGAAGCTTAAGTGATAGCTTACATCAAAAAATTGTGGACATACCTGCTGATAGAGGTACTATATATAGTGAAGATGGTCAAATGTTAAGTACTAATATTCCTCAATTTGATATTTATATTGACTTTAGAGTAACTCCATTGCATGAAAAAAGTGGCTTACTATTTAGAAATAATATAGATTCTTTAAGTATTTGTTTGGCGAATTTATTTAGAGATCAAACAGCTGATAAATATAAAAATGATTTAACAAAGGCATACGAAGCAAGTGAAGGAAATTATGAATTAAGAAAAAAGATATCTTATCGACAATATTTGGCATTGGTTAAATTTCCATTATTTAAATTAGGTAGGTATAAGAGTGGCTTAATTGCAGAAGAAAAAAATATAAGATTAAACCCTTATGAAAACGTTGCATACAGAACGATAGGCCTTGCTAGAGATGAAAATAAAGTAGGGTTAGAAAAATCTTATGATACCGTATTAAATGGACGCAATGGCCGTCAACTTGTACGTGCTATAGCAGGTGGAGTAACGGTACCAGTGGAAGAGGGTTTGTTTGAAATTGAACCAGAAACAGGTAAAGATATCGTAAGCACCTTGGATGTTTTTATACAAGAGGTAACCGAGAATGCATTAAAAAAAATGATGATTAGCAATGATGCCAAATCTGGAGTGGCGATGGTTATGGAAGTAAAAACTGGTAAAATAAAAGCCATTGCTAACCTTGGTAAAATTAGTGACGGTGTATACGCTGAGGATTTAAATTATTCAACCAGAGTAACCGAGCCGGGTTCTACTTTTAAATTAGTTACCTTATTATCGGCCTTAGAAGATGGTAAAGTAACATTAGATTCTAAATTAAATTTAGAAGGGGGTGTTTGGACCTATGCAGGAAGAACAGTTAAAGATGCAGAAGCGCATGGTAAGCATGAAGCAACTGTATTAGAAGCTTTTGAAGAAAGTTCTAATGTAGGTATGGCGAAATTGGCACTTGGCTCTTTTAATGATCATCCCGAAAATTATTTTAAATATTTGGCTAAGCTAAGATTGGATTCCATTTCAGGAGTTGATTTAATGGGTGAAGGAAATCCTATTATTCATAGACCAGGAAGTAAATTATGGGCCAATACTTCTTTACCATGGATGGCTTTTGGATACGGAATTGCTATTGCACCCATTCAAACATTAACTTTTTATAACAGCATAGCCAATAATGGAGTGATGATGCGTCCTTATTTAGTCAATGCAATTAAAGAAGAAGGAAGAGTATTAAAAACAATCAGTCCAAAAGCATACAATTGGACGGTATGTTCTCCTACTACTTTAAAAGCACTTCATACTGCCTTAGAAGGTGTTTGCACCAATGGTACAGCAAAAAAGTTATTTGTAAATAGTTTGTATAAAGTAGCAGGAAAAACAGGAACTGCTTTAGTAGCTGATGGAGCAAGAGCTTATGCAGATAATATTTTTCAATCTTCCTTTGTAGGTTATTTTCCTGCAGAAAATCCTCAATACACCATTGCGGTAATTATTATTAATCATCCACATGCAGCCAACCATTTTGGAGCTTCAGTGGCTGGTCCGGTATTTAAAGAAATTTCAGATCGTTTGTATTCTACTTATATCCAAAATAAAATAGGCGTAGCACCTATTTTCCCAATGAAGGATAGCCAATTATTTAATTATAGTTTGTCAAAAATGTCATTACAATCGATTACTAAAAATCTATCTATTGCTTATCAGGATTCTTCAGAAGCGCGCAATGAATGGGTTCAAGTAAAAGGAAAAGGAAAGAATATGAATGTGGCTAATGAAATTATTTCTGATAGTACCATGCCAAATATAAGTGGAATGAAATTACAAGATGCATTATGGATTTGTGAGAAAAAAGGGTTGTTGGTTAAATGTATAGGAAAAGGAAAGGTAATTAAGCAAAGCATTGCGCAAGGAACTTGTATCGCTAAAGGTCAACAAATTCAAATTGAATTAAATTAATGAAAGCACTACAAAATATATTATTTGGTGTTAAGTTAAGAGAAGTGGTAGGTGCCACTCAACAAGAAATTACAGGCTTACAAATTGACTCTAGAAAAATTACGCCAGGCGCAGCATTTGTTGCTATCAAAGGAGCCCAGTCGGATGGAAATGACTTTATACAAAAAGCCATTGAAAACGGAGCTACAGTAATTATAGGTGAGCAAAAGCCTGTTGAATTAAATCCAGCCATTACTTATATCATAGTGGAGAATGCGCAAGAAGCGGTTGCGATTATGGCACATCAATTTTATGATGAGCCTTCAACCAAATTAAAATTAGTAGGCGTTACAGGAACTAATGGCAAAACAACAGTTGCTACTTTATTGTTTAAATTATTTAATGAACTTGGCTATACCTGTGGTTTAATTAGTACGATTGAAAATCATATTGGAAAAACCATTGTTCCTTCTACACACACTACTCCTGATCCCATTCAACTGAATGCTTTGTTGCATCAAATGGTGGAAGCGGGCTGTACCCATGTATTTATGGAAGTAAGTAGCCATGCCATTCATCAACATCGTATTACGGGATTGCATTTTGTAGGTGGGGCTTTTACCAATATAACACATGATCATTTAGATTATCATCAAACATTTGAAGCTTATTTAGAAGTTAAAAAAGCTTTCTTTAATCAATTACCAAGTAGCTCTTTTGCTTTAACCAACTTAGATGATAAGAATGGAGCTAAAATGGCGTTGAATACCAAGGCAAAAAAAATTACTTATGCGTTGCATGCGCCTGCGAATTACAAAGGAAAAATTTTAGAAAATCTTTTGAGTGGCTTAGTGATGAATATTAATGATATCGAAGTGCATTGTCGTTTGATTGGCACTTTCAATGCCTATAATTTATTGGCTGTTTATGGCATTGCCATTGAATTAGGGGAGCAACCACAAGAGGTGTTGGTTATTTTAAGTGCGTTGACTGGTGCAGAAGGTAGATTTGATTATATCGTAAGCCAAGAGAATATAATAGGTATTGTTGATTATGCGCATACGCCAGATGCTTTAGAAAATGTATTAACCACTATTGCTAAACTCAGAAAAGGCAATGAAACTGTAATTACAGTGGTAGGATGTGGTGGTGATAGAGATAAAACAAAAAGACCCATCATGGCACAAGTAGCTTGTGACTTAAGCAATAAAGTATTTTTTACCAGTGACAATCCTCGTTCCGAAGATCCCAATGAAATTATAAAAGATATGGAACAGGGCTTATCTAGCGCTGCTAAAAGAAAATATATCAATATAGTGGATAGGAAAGAGGCCATCAAAGCTGCCATCAGTTTTGCAAAAGCAGGGGATATTATTTTAATAGCAGGCAAGGGGCATGAGAAGTACCAAGATGTTAAAGGAGTGAAACATGATTTTGATGACAAGCAAATTTTAGAAAACCTATTTAAAGAATTAGCTAAATAAACTATTTATGTTGTATCAATTATTTTCATGGGTAGATAAGCAATTTCATATTCCAGGATTAGGCGTGTTTCAGTTCTTGACTTCAAGAATTGCCATGGCTATATTATTGTCTTTATTTATTGCAACCGTTTATGGAAAGAAAATGATTTTGTTTTTGCAGAAAAAACAAATTGGTGAATCAGTTCGTGATTTAGGTTTAGCAGGGGAACAGCAAAAAAAAGGCACTCCAACTATGGGGGGCATCATTATTTTACTAAGTATATTAATACCAACATTATTATTTGCCAACTTGGATAAAGTATATATCCGTTTAATGATATTGTGTACTGTTTGGTTAGGGTTGATTGGTTTTTTAGATGACTATTTTAAAATCAAAGCAAGAAAGCAAGCGCAAGCGCTGGGCTCGGCTTATAAAAAACAAAACAGTGATGGTTTGGCAGGCATTTCAAAAATTATTGGTCAAATTGGTTTAGGAATTATCATTGGGGTAACGTTATATTTTAGCAATGCCGTAACGGTAGAAAGAGAAATCATTGCCTCTTCGGTTAGCGCTAGTTTGCAAAAAGGAGAAAAAATTGCAAAAGGTGCCGATGTGGTGATCAGAAAAATCAATGGGGTGGAAAGACGTTTTGTAAAAGTAAAAACACCTATCACGACTATTCCATTTGTAAAAAATCATGAGTTCAATTATAGTAAAATAATTAGTTGGATAGGTCCGGGTGCTGAGAAGTATACTTGGATTATTTATATCCTTATCGTCACATTCATTATTACTGCTGTTTCTAATGGTGCGAATTTAACCGATGGCTTAGATGGCCTAGCAGCGGGGGTGAGTGCCATCATTGGGGCGGCATTGGGCATCTTTATTTATGTAAGTGGTAACTATGTATTTGCTGATTACTTAAATGTAATGTACATCCCTAATTTAGGTGAGTTGTCCATCTTTGTAGGTGCTTTTGTTGGAGCATGTATTGGATTCTTATGGTACAATGCTTATCCAGCCCAAGTATTCATGGGTGATACAGGAAGTTTGGCTTTGGGTGGAATCATTGCCTCTTTGGCCATCATAGTAAGAAAAGAATTATTAATTCCAATTTTTTGCGGGGTGTTTTTAATCGAGAACTTGAGTGTAATTATTCAAGTAAGCTATTTTAAATACACAAAAAAGAAATATGGTGAAGGGCGTCGTGTGTTTTTAATGAGTCCGCTACATCATCATTATCAAAAGAAGGGTTTCCATGAAAGTAAAATAGCAGTCCGCTTTTGGATCATCACTATTTTATTGGTCGTGATTTCAATATTAACCTTAAAGACAAGATAAACATTGGCAAAAAAATTAGTCATATTAGGTGCAGGTGAAAGTGGAGTTGGTACTGCTTTGTTAGCTAAACAAAAAGGCTATGAAGTATTTGTATCTGATGCTGGAACTATCAAAGCTAATTTTCAAAAAGAGTTAGAAGACAATGGTATTGAATTTGAAGGCGGTACACATTCGGTAGATAAAATATTGGCTGCTGATGAGGTAATGAAAAGCCCAGGCATTCCAGAGAAAAATGAAATGGTAAAAGCCATCAGAGCCAAAGGGATACCAGTGGTGAGTGAAATTGAATTTGGTTATAGGTACAAGGGAACTAGCAAAATTGCAGCCATCACAGGGAGTAATGGAAAAAGTACCACCACCGCTTTATTGTATCATATATGCAAATTGGTGAATGAAGATGTAGCCATGGTGGGC
>CAINFN010000151.1 GCA_903848125.1 uncultured Bacteroidota bacterium | reverse complement strand
GGTGAAAAACAAACCCAGTCCCAATTCCCAGACATGGGGCTAGAGCCGGATGTTTCTATGTTCACATTAAATCCTGCTTTTTTTAAAGCGGTAGTAAGTGCCTCTAGGTTATATAATAATGGTTCTCCTCCAGTAATAATGGCTAATCGAGCAGGGTGTGCTAATGCGCTATTAACTATTTCGTCAATAGTTAAAACCGGATGTTTGCTTGCATCCCAGCTTTCTTTTACATCACACCAAACACAACCTACATCACAACCAGCCAAGCGAATAAAATAAGCCGCTTTGCCTTGATGATATCCTTCGCCTTGCAAAGAATAAAACATTTCCATCACTGGATATTGGTTAGTGGTATTCAATCTAATAATTTATAATTCGTAAAATATTAAAGCCCTTGGTAAGCCTTCATGGTATTTTTTAATAAACCTGCGATGGTCATTAATCCAACTCCACCAGGCACTGGCGTTATAGCCGATGCTTTAGCACAAGCTTCATCATAGTTGACATCTCCTTTAATTCTAAAACCTTTTTTAGCGGTGGCATCTTCCACTCTTGTAATACCTACATCAATAATAACAGCGCCAGGTTTTATCATATCACCCGTTAAAAAATTAGGTACGCCTAATGCAGCCACAATAATATCTGCGCCTAAACAAACTTCTTTTAAATTTTTAGTATGACTGTGACATATAGTAACCGTACAATTTCCTTGTGCAATATTACTACTCAATAAAATACTCATTGGGCGACCCACAATATTACTACGACCAATTACTACCGCATTTTTTCCTTTGGTTTCAATATTAAAATGTTCGAGCATTAAAATTATTCCATAAGGCGTGGCAGGAATAAAAGTATTTAAACCTTGCACCAAGCGGCCCACATTTACAGGATGAAAACCATCAACATCTTTAGCAGGGTCAATGGCTTCAATGACTTTAGATTCTTTAATATGTTTAGGCAAGGGTAATTGAACTAAAATACCATCGCAATTAGGATCTTGATTCAACTCTGCAATTTTTGCTAATAAAACCGATTCGGCTACATCGGCCTCTAATCTATATAAAGACGAACCGAAACCAGTTTCTTCACAGTTTTTAACTTTACTAGCTACATAGGTTTCACTCGCTCCATTATTACCTACCAAAATGGCAGCTAAATGAGGCATTCTTTTGCCGGCGGCTTTAAGGGCCTGCGTTTGCTCTAAAAGGGTTGCTTTAACTGCGGCGGCGGCTATTTTTCCATCTAATACTAACATGGTACAAATTTAGTTCTTTGAATTACAGTGCTGTAATTTTTTTTTAACATTCCATCCCCTGTATCTTTGTGGTCTTAATATAAACCATGGAACAAAACCCGAACCAACCCTTAAACATTGAAATAAGTGAAGAAATAGCCGAAGGATCCTATGCAAATTTGGCCATTATTACCCATAGCAATGCTGAATTTGTAGTTGATTTTGTAAATGTGATGCCTGGAACGCCCAAGAGTAAGGTAAAAAGTAGAGTAATATTAACACCCATGCATGCCAAGAGATTTATGAAAGCCTTAGTTGAAAATATAGAACGTTATGAAGAAGCGAATGGCATGATTGCAGATATGTTGCCTGTTGAAATTCCTATGAATTTTGGCGGTCCTACTGCGCAAGCTTAATTAAATCATAGCCATTTTACCAATGGCTATTTTGTTCGGCATAACTATAATAACCTTCATTGCTCACTATGATGTGATCAATTAATTTTATATCAAAATAGGAGGCTCCCTTTTTAATTTTTTCTGTTAAAATATTATCCATAGAGCTAGGTTGCAATTGACCACTTGGATGATTGTGACAAATAATAAAACCAGTTGCTTCGTGGCTTAGTGCCAATTTAAAAATAAGTCGAGGATCGGCTATGGTGCCAGTAATACCCCCTTCGCTTAAGACGGCTTCATGAATAATTTTATTGGCTTGATTTAATAAAAGTACCATAAATATTTCTCGATTTTCAAATTGCAATAAATATTTAAGATGTTCGGCAACATCTCCACTTTGGTAAATATGTTTAGTAGAAATTGGATTTAAAATTCTTCTAGATCCCAATTCAATTGCTGCTAAAATTCTAATTGCTTTTATTTTTCCAATCCCCTTTATCTTCAGCGCTAATAGGTCTGTCACGCTCAATTTTGAAAACTTTTGTAAATTATTTTGAGTGGTATTCAGTAATGACCTAGCCAATTCTATTGCGTTTTGCTTTACTGTGCCGTGTTGTAGCAAAATGGCTAAGAGTTCAACATCACTTAAATGTTTAGCCCCCTTTGAATACAGCTTATGAACAGGTTGATCTTGAAGGGCCCAGGATTTGATATTGTTTAAGTTTGCCATATCAACGAATCTATCAAAATCAAAAATTACCAGAGACCGTATAAATACCGAAAAACGCATCCTATATGTGTATAAGTTCGCGAGATGTTGAAAAGTAGCGCCCTATTTTTTTAAAATTTCTAAACGAGAATTATAACTTTGACGCATATCCAACCCACATGAATCCTTCAGTTAAAATATTCGCAGGCACTGGCTCTCAAGCCTTAGCAGAGAAAATTGCCCAACGTTTCGGCGCTCCCATTGGAAAAATTAATATTCAAAAATTTAGTGACGGAGAATTCCAACCTATTTTTTTAGAAAGTATTAGAGGAGACTATGTTTTTTTAGTGCAAAGCACTTATGCGCCAACCGATAATTT
>CAINFN010000150.1 GCA_903848125.1 uncultured Bacteroidota bacterium | reverse complement strand
TTTTTATAATAATTATAATTTTCTCCTTCTTTAATTTTCCCTTCCCAAATTGTTTTATTTGAAAAATTAACCCCATCTACTTTTTCTGCAAATAAATAAACTGGCAATGCCCCCCTGAGACTAAAAATACTACTTGGACCTCCTATTTCAATGCCCTTAAGTCCTTTAAAAGTTTTAGCAATATTTATTAAACTTCTCTTCTCAGGTTGTCTTAAATAGGAAACTATCGTAATGACTTTGTCAATTAATTTCATCTTATTTATTTTTTATTATTTCTAAAAACTTCTCCAACCCCTCCCTCTTCTCTTGGGTTAAATCATAACTAATATTCTGAGTGTAGTACTTATGTAAATCATATACTTGTTCTGAAGCAGGTATTAACGCTATCACTTCATCCAAATGCGACAACCCATATCCATTGGCTAAATCAAAGGCCTCCATAAAATCTGCCGGAATAGGTTTATTCGCCACCCAAGCTGCAAAAACAAAAGGCAATCCGGTATGTTGCTTCCAGGCTAAGCCAAGATCATAAATATGCTCAAAATGGCTTAAACTAGCCAATGCCCTATCTCCAATAATCACCCCTGCCGTGGTGCCCGAAATTTCATTAATATACCCTTCTGTCGCTTCCATAAACTCTACTTCTTTCTTCCAATATTGAGTCAATAAAACCTTGGCTAAGGCCACCGAAGTCTTGCTCTGATAATCTAAATAAACGCGCTCAATTTGCTCCATTGGCACTTGGCTAAATAAAGCAACCGAAGCCACTTCACCTTCACTACCAATAACATATTTGGAAACGATTTGAGGGCTGGAAAGTAATGGCATAATCGCCACTGGCACTAGACCAATATCAATCCTGTCATCCAATAATGCTTGAGCAATTTGAGCTGGGTAGGACTTCACTAAATCAATCCTTTCTTTAAAAGGGCTCTGCTCCATACCTAGTAATAATGGGCGGGTGTTTAAATAACTTACTGCGCCAATGCGCCATCTTTTGTCCAATTGAATTAACTTTGAACAAAGAAAAACCTTTTTTCTAAGAAACTAACTACTTGTTTAAATTATCAGCCAATGTCGAAACTTACAGCTATCTCTCCCGTTGACGGTCGTTACCAAAAGCAAACCGCCTCTTTGGGCGCCTATTTTTCTGAATTTGGCTTAATCAAATACCGCGTTTTAGTGGAAGTACATTATTTCTTATTTCTTGCAGATAAGAAGTTTTTTAAAGTGACCACTGCCTTAAAAAAAGCATTGCTAAATATGGTTGACAATTTTTGCGAAGCAGATGCCGAAAAAATAAAACAAATTGAAGCTACTACCAACCACGATGTAAAAGCAGTAGAGTATTTTTTAAAAGAAGTTTTAGATCATAATAAGGCGAGCATATTAAAAGAATGGATTCATTTTGGTTTAACTTCTCAGGATATTAACAACACCGCCATTCCATTAAGTTGGAAAGAGGCCATGGAAAATAATATTTTACCTGCTTATATTAATTTGCAAAATAATTTATATCAGTTAGCTAAAAAATGGAAAAAGGTTTCATTGTTGGCACGTACACATGGCCAAGCAGCTTCCCCTACCACTTTAGGAAAAGAAGTAATGGTTTTTGTAGAAAGACTACACCATCAAGTGGAATTGTTTACCGCCATTCCGTATGCTGCTAAGTTTGGTGGCGCCACGGGTAATTTTAACGCACACCATATTGCTTTTCCAAAAAAGAATTGGATTAGTTTAGGCAATGAATTTGTAGATGATGTATTAGGTTTACAAAGAATGCAGTTTACTACACAAATTGAACACTACGATCATTTTGCAGCACACTGCGATACTTTAAAACGTTTAAACAATATCTTAATTGATTTAAGCCGCGATATCTGGACCTATATCTCCATGGATTATTTCAAACAACAAACTAAAAAAGGCGAAGTAGGCTCAAGTGCAATGCCGCATAAAGTAAACCCTATAGATTTTGAAAACGCAGAAGGTAATTTAGGTATGGCCAATGCCATACTAGAACACTTGGCTGCTAAGCTTCCTATAAGTCGTTTACAACGCGACTTAACCGATTCTACTGTATTAAGAAATATAGGTGTACCACTAGCACATATTACGATTGCCTTAAATTCTTTAGAAAAAGGATTGGGTAAATTAATTTTGAATGAAGAAAAAATGCAGGCCGATTTAGAAAACAATTGGGCAGTGGTGGCAGAAGCCATTCAAACTATTTTACGTCGCGAAAAATATCCTAACCCTTACGAAGCTTTGAAAGATTTAACAAGAGGTAAAAATAAGATTGATAAAAAGTTGATGCACAAATTTATCGATGGATTAAAAGTGACAGCCGCTGTTAAAAAAGAATTGAAAGCCATTACACCGCATAATTATACAGGTGTAACTGCGGAGTATTAAAAATTAAAAAGACTAATCCTCAGCGTCCGATCTATCATTGGGCATTTCAGTGCGCGGTATTATTTTCTTTCTAGGCTCTTTTTTTGCCAATAAATTATGAATGGGTTGCATGCCCTCTTTTTCAATTGCCATGGTTAACACTTGCGCGGTGGCAGCAGCATCTCCCCAAGCGCGGTGTCTTCCTTCTATTCTAATTCCTAAATCACGGGTCAATGAACCTAGTCCATACTTTTCTAAACCCGGAAATACCCTACGGCTTAATTTAATGGTACATAATTTAGGAGCCGACCATTGAAAACCCGATCTACCTAATAAATAATGTACAAAGGAATAATCGAAGCTTACATTATGGGCCACAAATACGCGTCCATTTAATAAATTGTAAATTTGCGGAGCTACTTCCTCAAACAAAGGCGCACCTGCCACCATCTCATCGCTAATGCCCGTCATATTTACAATAAAGGGCGGTATTTTATGTCTGGGGTTTATCAAAGTCACATATTTGCCCGTCACTTCCACCCCATTGTGAATCACAATAGCAATTTCAGTAATCCCAGCCGATTGGGGGGTACTACCCGTGGTTTCAATATCAACAACTGCAAATTCCATAGCGTGGCTAAGGTCGTATTTTTTAGCAACTTATTGCTTGCGGCTTTTCCTTATTTTTGTGGCTTAATATAGGAAAAGACGCAAAGCATGGAATTGAGTAAAAATTATATACCGGGTGAGGTAGAATTGAAGTGGTACAAGCATTGGGTGGACAGTGGTTATTTTCATAGTACCCCTAACGATAAAAAAGCCTATACGGTGGTGATCCCGCCGCCGAATGTTACCGGTGTGTTACATATGGGGCATTGTTTAAATAATACGATACAAGATATATTGGTGCGTCGTGCGCGTATGCAAGGATTTAACCCTTGTTGGGTACCTGGTACCGACCATGCTTCCATAGCTACGGAAGCAAAAGTGGTGGCGATGTTAAGAGAAAGAGGGATTACAAAATCTTCTTTAACTAGAGATGAATTTTTAAGTTACGCATGGGAATGGAAAGAAAAATACGGCGGTATTATTTTGCAACAATTAAGAAAGATGGGTTGCAGTT
>CAINFN010000149.1 GCA_903848125.1 uncultured Bacteroidota bacterium | reverse complement strand
ATCAAGAATTAAATATCCCAGCTGAGGTGTTATTATCCTAGATGCAACTCCCCTAACTCACTGATAGACAAAGAAAAAGCCATCATTTCTGATGGCTTGTCCAGTGTGGCTCCCCTTACAGACAAAAGATGCAACTATAATGTGATGATTGAATTTGTTACTATTAAGAAATTAAATCTCGGCTGACAAAAAGCACTACAGCCAGCGTCTTACAAATTTTTTCTTACCAATTTGGTTGAAAAGTAGATTAATGTGAATACGACAATAAAAATCATTAAGCTAATAATTTCCAGCCTTGATAAATTAGAAAGTAACCACAGAATTACACCAACCGTAAGTAGTGGTATAATAATACCTCCAGGAATTTGGAAGGTTTTTTCCAAAGTTGGAGAACCCCTTTTTCTTAATTTGATTGTTGCTAGTATCACCCCCAGATATATTAATAGTGTTGAAGCTCCAGAAATAATTGCTAGTTGTTTAAATCCTCCTATTGACGCAAATAATAAACCTAAAACAGTATAAAAGAGGATGGCAATGTATGGTGTCAAGTATTTAGTATGAACTTTTCCAAACACTTTTGGCATTAAACTGTCTTGTGCACCTGCATAAAGCACTCGTGGGGTTGAAAATATGGAACCACCTAAATTGCCAAACATTGAAATGGCAATAGCTATAATCATTATAATAATTCCAGACTTACCAGCAATAATTTCTGCAACTGCTCCCAGAGGAGCGTCTTTATGTGATACAAGTGTATTTCCTAAAACTCCTTGAGTTACCACTTGAATAGAGATATAAATAATAAGTACAGCTGAGATTCCGAAAAAAATACCAAGTGGTATAGTACGCTTTGCATTCTTTATTTCTCCACTATTGGCCATTGGATATTCAACACCAAAAAAAGCAAATATTAATAGCAAAGAAGCGTTACCAATGTTACCAACCGTTGGAGTAATGGTCCATACTAAGTTTTCAGAAGAAATAAAGCTTGTTCCAATAACAATAAGAAGTATTAGAGGAATAAGCTTAACAAAAGTGGTTAGTTCAATAAATTTCATGCTATTTTTAGTACTTCGGATGTTGATTAAAGCAAGTATTCCAAAAATAAAAACGAAAAATAAAATTCTGTATAGTTCAGTTCCAAATAAAGGGGAAAAATATTTCAAAGTATCCGCAAGTCCATTTGCCACGGCGGCATCTGATAACATTGCAGTTCCAAACCAAAATAAGTTATTGGCTATAAATCCGGGGAAGGGCCCAAATGCGGTTTCAATATAGGTATAGGTCCCGCCGTTTGAGGTTACCTTACTACCTACTTCAGCAAAACATAGCGCAATTAGGAACATTAGTATACCACAAAATATGTAAGCCACTATGGCTGCTGCTCCAAGATTTTCAGAAATAATTGCAGGAATTATAAAAATCCCTGTTCCAATTGTCATATTGATAATTGCAAGACTGAGCGAAAGTACTCCTATCTCTCTTTTTAATTTCTCTTTTTCCATAATTACTGCCGTAACTGCTGCTGATTTAAAATTATGAAAATAATATTTGATTCTGACACCTATTTTATAAAATCAAGCTGAAACTGACAGCACCAAAATTGCAGCTTTTTCAAAATAGATTGAATTTAGAAAGTTTTCTATTAGTAAACTTATTATCTTT
>CAINFN010000148.1 GCA_903848125.1 uncultured Bacteroidota bacterium | reverse complement strand
GTTACTCTGAAACTTGATTCATAAGCTAATAACCTAACTTTAAACTTATTGAATATTATACATTGGAATATAGAGAGAGCAGTTTTAAAAAGATTAAAAGATTGCATATTAGCTTATTAGGTTATTAAAGATCCTTTTCAGTATCTGGGTGAAATAGTGGTGTATATAAAGCACCTAATTGATTTACAGGTACATTTTCATATTTCTCATGATTTCGTATTGAGTAAAGAGTTGGGAACCATTCCCGATCTAATAAACTAACTTTAGATTGTCCCAGTTTCCTGCCACCCACCTCTAGTAACGCATTATGAATTTCATTAGCTCTAACTTTACCTATGCCAACATTCTTATAGTGAATTCGAACATCAACTATTGAAACAATGTCATTTATAAATGGCATTAGGTTTTGATCAAAGTCTTCAATTACTCTTTGAATAAACGGGTGTTTACCTTCATTGGACATTTGGTTAGACCAGATAGTTCTTGGTGCATGACCATCAAAATCAAACGTTTCGGAAATTTCTCTATTTTTATAATGCCATAACAGATGTTGAGCAGCTTCAGGTGTTTTTAGCCAATCGCTAAAATTTTTATAAAAGATTTGTTGTTTAGGACTAACATCACAACGTACCACCCAATATCTTTCATCATTTTTATTTATAGATAGGGCATTAGTATGATTTGAAAATAAAATATAATTAGTACAAGAATAAACATCCTTAAAATCTTGGTATAAAAACCTACTCCCATGCCATTCCTCAGTAATATTTCTTTTTAAGGTATTTAAAAGCTTTTGAGCTTCTGCCCAGTTACTTTCGCTTTTTAATTCATCAATTAAGACCAACTGTTTGTTAGTTAAGTAATCTTTACTTTGGTTGAGAGCTCTAGTTAAATCTATTTCTGCTGTATTATCTTCTCCTAGTATCTTTCTAATTGCAGCAAACATTCTGCCTTTACCAATCCTTTGATGAGGACTAACTATCAGTGGGGCATGTCTAATTTTCTTACCGGCATATTGTACATGCGCTGATATAAAATCTTCCATATGTGTTTTTGTTTCAAGATCCGGAAATAAGTAATCAAGCAGTTCTTCCCATAATTCTAAATTTCCTTTAGTCGCTTCAATAGTAATCGGTTTGTAGGTATTAATATATTTCTTGCCTCCAATTTCAAAAACAATGTCGTTTGAATTATATAATTCAGGTCTGTACTGAAAATTTTCAACAATTTTTTTCTTTGGATGATCTGTAAAATAAGAAGCTGCCTTAATCTTCTTTGGCATTAAATGACTATACTCAATATTGATTGCCTCTTTTCCGTAAACATCATTTAAATCTTTATTAAAATACACTTCTAATTTTCTAATAAAGATAACATTATTTATAAACCTTGCTCTTGCCTCATCAGGACTTGGCCTGTCCCATTTTTTTCTAGCACGCTCAATTTTATCTTTAATCCATTTAAGATTCTCATCTGGAGTTTTTGTGCAATGTTCTAAACAATTTTCTATTATCTCTTCATCTGTATTTCCTGCCGCAATTAATTTAGCCACCAGCATAGTCATCCAATTGTCATATAAACTACCTTTAAGCTCTTCTTTGCCAATCTTTTGTTTAATTTCAGTTATTGAGTATTTTTTATCTAGATCATTTTCATTTGATTTTTTTTCATCTGCTTCTGATAAATTGTTAAACGTATTAGTGTCTATAATTTTACTTTCAATTTCATTTATAAAATCTTTAAGCGACCCTATAAAAAACAAATCATTATTATCTACTTTTACAAAAGTGTTTTTTTGTCCTTTCATAAAAGGCAACATAATTCCATTGCCTACCTTATCTTTAGTACCATCTTGTTTTGGAAATAATTCTGTACTCTTTGGCAGTTCTAGTTTTTGTCTTAAATTATTTAATACTGTTATTAAATCTTTAGCGGTGACTGCTTCTTTTAAAAATAAATATAAATGTAATCCGTTACTTTTAGAAAGACATGGAATGAGTGGTAAATCTTTTATTTTTTTTAATATATCTAATTTAGCCGCATCATCTTTATAAACATTTCCATCCACATCTATCGCACCCCAAAAACATTTATTATATGGTTTTATAATTGGCGATAGAACAATACCTTTATCAATAGTTCCTAATAAATATTTTTCTAAATCTTTATCTAAATTTCCATAAGCTAATTTGGTGTCCCATCTAACACCACCATTATCTTTAGGGGTAGTTCGTTTTGGATCTGCATAATAATAGCCACCACCTCTATAGTAGGTTTTATATTTCTGTATTAATTCATTAGTAATATTATTGAGCATTTTATTCTGTTTTAATTAAAGATCGCTGAGCAAGCTCTAGAATTACGGAAAGATCATAAAAGACTCTATTGCCGATTTTTATAAAAGGAAAAATAGGTTTATTACCTTTGCTTCGTTGCTTTCTAAGTGCATCAGTTGATTTATATCCAAATAATCTAGATAGCTGCCTTGTTGTTAAGAAGGGTTTTTTATTCATTAACAACTCTATGTCTGCTTCATTTGCTTTTTTCATATGTACATGGGTTAGTGTTTCCATCATTAGTAAATTCTTAAAAATCTTTTCCATATAATGCTTTATTAATCGCCAATACATCTGGATGGGCAATACCTTCTTCTTTAAACATGGATTTATTTTTTTGAGATTGAATGGGAATTATCGGTTCACTTTTAATTGCATATAATGCATCTGGCACAATCGGTTTTGATTGTTCAATCTTAACAGGTGTAACTACTACTGTTTTAATATCAGTATCTTTATTTAAAAAACTTTGTTGTCTTGTGGTTCTAATTCTTTTCTCGAACTCTTCTATTTTTTTATTTTTATCAATATCGAGTTTAGCCTGATAATCTTTTAATTTTTTATCTATTTCTTGTTCACGTTTTTCTTCAAGTCTATCTTTGTCCCAAGACCTCTTTTCTTCTGGATTCATAGAAGCATAGATTACATTCCAGTTCTTAACTGCTTCATTATCATCACTAGAATACATCGTTATACTGTTCCTTTTTAATTATTCTCAATCCAATTTCATTGCCGGAATCACCAACTAATTCAGATTTACTTATCCACTCCAATCTGAGATTTGAGTGATTTTCTATAAATTCGATTATCTCTAAAGCTGACTGATTATTGGGATTAAAATTAATGTGTTCTCGAAAAATTATTTCGTTATGTTTTATCTCTCTAGCTTGCTGTAGAATTTTTATCATTAATATAATCCTGTTATTTTAAATTTACGTACATTTCCTTGACCTCTACCAGTAACTTCTTTTAGAGGTTTGTTTATTTTAACTCTTCCACCATTTTTAAGTTTGTCTCTTTCCTTTTTAGAAAGACCTTCTTTTTCGTCTTGTTCTCTTAATTTTTTCTCAAACTCTTGTTGCTCCTTAAATTGTCTCACTAATAATTTATCAATATCGATATATTTATTTTCCATGTAAGTTATCCTCCAAGTATTGTTTAATTGATAAATCATTATAGCGAACAAGCTTTCCAATACGTCTCCATGGTAAACCTGTTTTAAGATATCTTTGTTTTTTTAAAGTATCTGGTTTTAAGTTATACTTTTGGGCAACTTGTTTTGTAGATAGCCAAAGTTCGTTATGATTTATCATATTGAGATATAATCTCAGATATGCATCAACTAATCTACTATTACACAATACACAATTGATTCGTGTAATAGAAAAGTATCTTACTTATGAAATTATGGGTTTTAGAACCTTATCACGATACTTATTCCAGATTTCCACTCTGTATTTTTTGTAGTTTTTATCATTAATATTATTTGCAATAATTCTCTCTAGTCCCTTTAATATAGGATCATAAGGTTCTGTAGCTTTTGGCGTTGGGTATAATTTGTTAACGTAATCAACCCATGCAGGAGTTAATTCCTTATGCACTTTTAATTTAGTCGCCATTTTTTGCCATTTGTCATTCATTAGCGTAACAAAAAAGGGAAGCATTACTAATCTCAACTGACGATCTGACTTTATATTTTTTATAGCTAGTAGTTTCTTAGATTTAATATCTTCCCAAATACAACATAGTTTAAACGTATCGGCCGCTATGCCATCGTGTAATCTTGCAAATTCTTTAATTAAAACTTGATGAGCCTTTTCGTGGCTAAACCCACAAGCAACTCTGGTTGTTTCAGTTAAGGTATCTGGCTTTTCTTTAGATAATCTTTCTTTAACTACCGATATCCAGATATCAGTTTCTGTTTTTCGGCCCATGACTCAATAATAATGCAACATGGGCTATTACACAAATTGATTATGCTACCTGCAAGAATTGATCTAATTTCTCAATACCTCTTTCTGAATGTTCTTTACCAATGTAGTCGGCATAAATCTCGGCAACTTTTAGCGATTTCCAATTCATTATCTTTGCTACTAATTTAATATCTTTGGTAGCTTCTAGTAATAAACATGCAAAAGTATGTCTCAACATATGGATGCATTTAAAATTAATCTCATTATCTATTTGATGAGCCATTTTAATTACTCTCTTCCAAGTCGACCTTGGATCGTTTATGTGAGGTTTTTTACTTTTAGTAGTAGCTGGAAATACATAGTTTCTTTTTGTAGAGCTTTGTAATTTAATTCTATGCTTCTGCATTCTTCGTAATATGGCGCTAGCAGTAGGTAATAACCTTACTGTAAAGGCAGTCTTATTCTTAGTGTCGGTACCTTTAAATGTAAGTTCTTTTAAGTTCGGACTAACTTGATCCCAGCGTAACTTTAAAATTTCCATCTTTCTTCTTCCTGTGTAAGCAACCATTAAAAGAGCTAAAGCAGCTACTTTTAATTTTTCAGGAAATTTAAAAGATATTCTTAAAGTAGTTCTCTTTAATATTTTTAACTGCTTCTTAGTGAATGGTTTTACAGTATCCATTCTTTTATCGATGGTATTTCTCTCACTCTTTGTAAATTTACAGACGTTATTATCTATATCTCCTTTCTCGACAGCATAATTAAATATTTGCTGAATATCATCAATTACACGATTAGCTTGGCTGGGACTACGTAAGCTTATAGCGTTATGGTAAGCTTCTAATATTTGCTTAGTAACTAATTTAATATTAAGTTTCTTAATATTAAGAATAGAGAAGTGTTTGTTAATATGAGCAACAGTCTCATTATTACTACCCGTTCTTTTAATAGCAGGTTTAAGCATCAACCAAGTAGTTAATCTCGCTTTAGTATGACGCTTTGTTTCTAGCCCATATCTTTTAGAAACATTTAATACAGAGGAAATCCATTCATCGGCTAACACTTCTAATGTTCTTGAGTTTGTGTTTTCAGTAATTGTAGCTTTAGGATCTACACCGGATTCAATAGCGTGTTTTATTTTTTTACAAAGTATTCTTGCTTCTGCAGTCCTAACTTCTGGAAACGTACCAAAAGTATATCTTTTTGTTGATTTAGACTTATGTGGAGTAAATTCATAAAACCATTTTTTAGATCCACCAACCCTTATTCTGCATCTTAAACCTATTACCTCACTATCATAAATGATCCTATCTTTAGGAATTCCGTTTTCATAAGTCGGTTTAAGTAAATCCCTAACTATTTGATCTGTTATTTTAACTCGTCCTGTTCCCGCAATAACAAAATCATCTAATGTTTTATTCTGACTATTATGTCCTAATGTGTTCATAATTTTCTTTCTGCCTTTCTATTTAATTGTTTAAAAACAGAATTTAAATGAAAGATGGCTACACAATTTAGCTGTGTAATTGTTTATTCTGGAAGTGGTATGGAAGTGGAACCATTATACATCAGCTTCCAGATTGGAAGTGGTATGGAAGTGTAAATCGTTCCACCATAGTACCTATTTCACAGAAATATTTTTCATTTTCACTTTCTATTTTTATTGCTATACAAGGCAAGTTTGCAGAAAGGGCGATTAGCTCAGTTGGTAGAGCATCTCGTTTACACCGTTAAAAGAAAAAATAGATTTCTCTCTGCAAATCCTTATTTAACAACAATAATACATTATCATTTTTGCACTACTTTTCTAGCTGGAAGTGACATGGAAGTGTGGTATTGAAACAAGCAACGAGAAAACCTAATGTACATGTGGTAATTGTTACACAGATTAAAGCTAATTCCTGTAATTAAAAGATATATAAATCAATAACTTATTTCCCCTCTGCGAGGCATTAATTAATGCTGTTGATGACTCCGTCATCAGCTTTCTTGATTATTTTGCTAGGTCGCAAAACATAGCGGCTAGGACGCCGCCACTCATCGTTGCTGGGGCAACGATGACTCCTATCGGTCGCTGTCGCTCCCTCTGTGCTCGCACTTATTAGGGGTCCCTAATTCATTTTCAAATTTAAAAGTTTATTTAAGACCCGGGTTCCCCTTTTTGGGCCAAGGAGTAGCTTCTACT
>CAINFN010000147.1 GCA_903848125.1 uncultured Bacteroidota bacterium | reverse complement strand
GAAGATGGCAGCAAGCAAGAGTTTGAAGTTTTTAACTTTAAAGGAGATGGCGTAGCCATGGCGATGTACAATACAGATGAAAGTATTTATGGATTTGCACGTGCTTGTTTTAACCAAGCTTTAGCAAAAAAATGGCCTTTGTATTTATCTACAAAAAATACCATTTTGAAAAAATATGATGGCAGATTCAAAGATATTTTTGAGGAGGTGTATCAAAATGAATTCAAAGCGAAATATGCAGAAGGGGGAATTACTTATGAGCACCGTTTAATTGATGATATGGTAGCTTCTGCTTTAAAGTGGAATGGTAATTTTGTTTGGGCTTGTAAGAATTATGATGGTGACGTACAATCTGATACAGTGGCACAAGGTTTTGGTTCATTGGGTTTAATGACTTCTACTTTAATTACACCCGATGGTAAAGTAATGGAAGCGGAAGCAGCACATGGAACGGTAACACGCCATTTCCGTGAGCACCAAAAAGGAAATAGAACTTCTACCAATCCTATAGCTTCCATCTTTGCATGGACTAGAGGCTTAGAGTTCCGCGGTCAATTGGATAACAATCAAGAATTGATTCATTTCTCTAAAGCTTTAGAAGAAGTTTGTGTAGAGACAGTAGAGTCGGGCATTATGACCAAGGACTTAGCAGTTTGTGTACATGGCAATAAAGTAAAACATGGGGATCATTATGTATACACAGAGGAGTTCTTGGATACACTTGATTCGAATTTGCAAAAGAAACTTGCTAAATAAATATAGCAAGCCCTTTTTGCAACTCTGTTTGATTTTAAATTTTCTATTTAGAAATATAAAAAAACCCGATAGTGAATAACTATCGGGTTTTTTATTAATATATTTTTTAAAAGATTGCTAAATTATTTTAGCACTTCTAATATTGGTTTGCCGATAGAACCACTTGGCATTTGTATACCTAATAAAGTACTTAATGTAGGAGCAATATCGGTCATATAAGTAACTCCATTTACAGTGCCTTTTTTAATACCTGCCCCATACCACAACAGTGGAATATGAGTATCGTAATTATACAATACCCCATGACTGGTTCCTGTAGGATAGCCATCTACCACCCCCGACTTGGTCACCAACATTAAATCACCACTGCGTTGAGGTGTATAACCATTTACAATTTTTTCTCTCATACTTTGAGGTAAAGTAGTCATGGCCGCCTTTCTGTTTTCAACTACTTGCAAGACCATTGGTTTTTTTTCTAGAAAATTGCTAAGTAGGCTGGTTAATTTATCATTAGAGATGGCTAAACTATCCATTACTGAATGATTGAAATAAATATTGTATTCACTTACTGCACTTATTAATTTTGGACTAAGGTTATTGCTATTTAAACAAGCTATAACATCTGTTTTTAAAGCGCCATCGTCATAATTATCGCCAGGTAAATTATGTTTTTTTGAAAAGGCAGGGATATTGGCCACTGCATGATCAGCTGTTAAGAAAACAGTATAATTGTCTTTACCCACTTGTTGGTCTAAGAAACTAAATAAATCTGCAATGGATTCATCTAATTTTATATAGCCATCCATTGTTTCCCAGGAATCAGGACCAAAAGCATGACCTATATAATCTGGTGAAGAAAAACTAATGGCCAACATATCTGTTATAGGGTCTTTTCCTAAATATTCATTTAATAATGCTTGCTTAGCCATCTCCAACACTAAACTGTTTCCATAAGGAGTAGAAGCAATTTTGCCATAATCTTTACCTATATATTCTTGTAAGTTATAGGGAAGATGTTTGGCATTTTTACCAAATGGAGTTGATTCATATCCATTTTCATCTGTATCGCAATTGGCTTCATATACAGAAGCGGCTAAACTTAAATTCCAATTCTTAGTGTACAAGCTATCTGGTCGGTGTAATGCATTGTAATTGGTCACCCAGCTTGGCAATGATTTTGCATAATAAGTGGAACTAATAAAATTACCAGTTTTGGAGTCATACCAATACGCGCCATCTGCTGAATGACCAGCAGGAATGATAGCTCCACGATCTTTTATAGAGATACCAATTACTTTACTTTTAAAATTAGAGGCCAATTTTAATTCATCACCTAAAGTACTCGTCCATACGTTTAAGGGACTCATTTGACCAGCACTATTGTTACTGCTGCCAATGGTTTGAACACTATTGTCTTCGACACAATACACATTTTTTTGTTTTACATTGTCAAACCAATTGTTGCCAGTAATTCCATGAATGGCAGGAACACTCCCAGTATAAACACAGGCATGTCCACAAGCAGTGACGGTAGGCACATAAGGAATCATGGTATTGTTGCAAGAGGCGCCTTCATTTACAAAACGAAGAAATCCTTGTTTAGATTTAAAAAAAGGGCTAAAACGATTTACGTAATCCCATCTCATTTGATCTACAACAATACCTACCACTAATTTGGGTTTGGTATTATTTTTTGCAATAGGGTTTACTGCTATTGGTTTTTGAGCATTTACTTGAACTGCTAAAAAGAAAAAACATAGAAAGATGATATATCTCATGGGTTTCATTTTTTGTACTTTGAAGGCTCCAATTGAGCAGGGGCCTTGATGCTGCAATTTACAGCTATTTATTAAGCTAATAAAGTGAAAAAAAACATTAAATTTGCATTACATAAAAAGCTACTATGGCAGATATATTTGAAAGATTATTAAAAAATTACGGCCCTATTGGTCAACATAGAGAAAGGGCGCATGGTTACTTTGCCTTCCCAAAATTAGAAGGAGAAATTGGCACAAGAATGAAATTTAGGGGGCAGGAAATGATTGTTTGGAGCTTAAATAATTATTTAGGTTTAGCCAATCATCCAGCCATTCGTAAGGTAGATGCAGAAGCTAGTGCGCAATATGGCTTGGCCTTGCCAATGGGTGCAAGAATGATGAGTGGTAATAGCGATTTACATGAACAATTGGAAAAAGAATTAGCAGCATTTGTAAATAAAGAGGATTCTATTTTAATGAACTATGGCTATCAAGGTATCATGAGTGCCATAGATACTTTATGTGGACGTCATGATGTGGTGGTGTATGATGCCGAATGTCATGCTTGTATCATTGATGCATTAAGGATGATACCAGGCCATCGTTTTGTATACAAGCACAATGATGTGGCTGATTGTGAAAAGCAGTTGCTAAGAGCACAGGCATTGGTTGACAAACAAGCATCTGGTGGCGTTTTGGTGATTACAGAAGGAGTTTTTGGAATGGCAGGTGATCAGGGTAGATTAAAAGAAATTGCAGCCTTAAAAAAGATAGTGCCTTTTCGTTTATTGGTAGATGATGCACATGGTTTTGGAACTTTAGGAAAAACAGGAGCAGGAGCAGGCGAGGAGCAAGGTTGTCAAGATGAAATAGATTTGTATTTTTCTACTTTTGCAAAAAGCATGGCATCCATTGGTGCTTTTATGGCAGGGCCTCGCACCATCATTGATTACATTCGATACAATATTCGTTCTCAAATATTTGCTAAAAGTTTACCTATGGCTTTTGTAGTGGGTAACCTAAAGCGTTTAGAATTATTAAGATCAACACCTTCATTAAAAGCCAACTTATGGAAAAATGCGTTGGCCTTACAAAATGGTTTAAAAGAAAAAGGATTTGATATTGGTAAAACGGATTCAGTGGTTACGCCAGTATATATGAAAGGTGGAGTGGAAGAAGCTACCGCCATGGTAATGGATATAAGAGAAAATTATAAAATATTTTGTTCCATTGTTGTATATCCAGTCATCCCTAAAGGGCATATTATTTATAGACTCATTCCCACAGCCGAACATACGCAAGAGGAAATTGATTTAACATTAAAAGCGTTTAGTGAAACCAAGGCTAAGTTAGATGCTGGCTTGTATAAATCGGATGAGATTCCAGATATGGCGAATAAAAAATAGCCAATTTATAGGTGGTCTAATTGGTTTTGCTCTTTTTTGAGTAATTCAATACTTACATTTAGTTCAAATCCAATAAGTAGAATAAGTGCATTAATATACACTAAGGTCATCACTACCAATACGGTTCCGATAGAACCATAAATTTTATTATAACTGCTAAAGTGATTTACCCAATAGGAAAAACCTAAGGTGGTAAGTAACATGAGCAAGGTGGATAACAAAGCACCAGGCGACATCAATGACCATTTTTCTTTTATCAATGGGGCATATTTATAAATAAATGCATTCCCAAAAAATAGCAATAAAATAATTACACCCCATCTTACTGAATTCCAATAAGGAATAATGGTTTTCCTTTTTATATTAAAAATTTCTCTTAATAAAGTAGTCAATTGATCCTGTCCTATCAAAACCAATAAGCTGGCAAAAACCAATAGGAATAATATAATAGTCAACCTTATTGCCCTCATTCTTTGGTGTAAGAAAAAGGGTTTATTCTGCATAATTGATTTGTCAAAACTTCTTATAATTCCGGTCATGGCATTGGATGCGTAAAAAAGCAAGAGTAAAAATCCAAATGAAAAAACACCCACATGCTGACTTAGTAAATCATTAATGATGTCTAAAATAAATTTATAAGTACTTGAATTAGGGGAAATATCTTTAAATACCGAAAGGATTTGTTTTTTTACTTTTAGGCTTGAAGGGAAATAAGGTATTATAGAAAATAAGAATAAAAATCCAGCAGGCAATGCCATGATTAAATTAAAGGAAATAGCAGAGGCGCGATCATATAAGCCTAAGGTATTTAATTGCTTAAATAAAAACTTAATTACTTGATATAAATTAACGTGCTCGAAGCCGGGGATATAAATAAGTTTGGCTTTCTGTTTTAAAAATAAAAACAGCGGTTTGATCAATTGAATGGAGGTAACTTTTATTTGATTAAGCAGGTTCAAGAAAGTGTTATTTATAATTTAAAATTACGACTATTTTAAAACTTCTTTTTGTTTCTTCTTTTCTTGGTATTCGTCTAATTTAAGCTGGTATTGTTTTGCATATTTCATATGTTCAGCATAATTAGTACTAAAGTGATGGTAGCCGCTAAAATCGGCTTTTGCAACAAAATAAATATAGTCGGTTGTGGGTGCATCTAAAACTAAGTCAATAGTTTTAGGTGATGGGGTTCCAATGGGGCCGGGAGGTAATCCTTTTACTCTATAGGTATTGTAAGGAGAAGGGTTACTTAAATATTTATCATAGATTCGGGTTAAAGTAAAATCTTGCATGGCGTATTTTATGGTAGGACATGCTTGAAGCGGCATACTTTTTTTGAGTCTGTTTTGATATACACTTGCAATAATGGATTTGTCTGAGTCATAATTGGTTTCTTCGTCAACAATCGAAGCCAAGGTGTACACCTCATTTTTAGTCATCCCTTTTGCCTTGGCTTTTTCTATTCTTTGGTTGCTGTTCCAAAATTGATCAGCCGCGGTTTTCATTTTTTGTAAAAGCTTTGGAATAGGAGTAGACCAATACATTTCATAGGTATTGGGTATAAAAATAGTAAGCAGTTGAGTGGTGTCAATTTCAAATTTTGCCAAGGAGTCGTTGCTGTTTAGATAGATGGCGCAGCTTGCACTGTCGCTGTACAATGTTGATCCAATTAATTTAGCCAATTCAGCCCTGGTTCTAACTCTATTGAGTACAAATTTTACGGAAGCTTGTTGATTGTTTCTAAGCATGCGCAATAGATTCAACATGCTGGTATTTTTAAAAACTAAAAAGCGGCCGGCTTTGAGTTTGTCTTCTACTTTTAAAAGTTTTGCAAAAACTAAAAAGCTAGGTTTATCAAGAATAATTTTTTTAGCAAACAAGGTATCTGCTAAATCAGAAAGCCCTGTTTTATTGTACACAAAACTGGTTTTTTCTGCTGAGAAATGAGTGGTTTTAATAAATAGGTTATAACTGGTATAAACCAATGCAATAATTAAAACTAAGTAAAATATCTTTTTCATAACTGATACAGTAAACTTGATTTAAATTGTCCAATCAATAATACAATAAAAATCCCTCCCATTGGCATGGGAGGGATAAAATATTTTAATCTAAAAGTAGTCGCTTATTTCTTGTCAGCAGCTGGCGCAGCAGCAGGCGCATTGGCAGGTGCTGCTACTGGAGCAGGGGTGCTTGCAGGTGCAGTAATAGAAGTATTTACTTTGTTCAAAATTCCTTTATCGCTATTGCTTCCGCCTGATTTTAAAAACAAGGTGGAAGTCATTGCTAAAACAGCAATCGCTGCAGCGAAAATCCAAGTGCCTTTTTCAAGTACATCGGTTGTTTGTTTAACGCCCATGAAATTATTGGTTAAACCGCCCACATTCGCATTTAAACCGCCACCCTTTGGGTTTTGTATTAATACTATAAATCCAAGGCCAGCAGAGGCTACTATAATTAATATCAAATAAAGTGTTATCATTTTCTTTGTTTTAGTTGTTCTATTCTGGATGCAAAAT
>CAINFN010000146.1 GCA_903848125.1 uncultured Bacteroidota bacterium | reverse complement strand
CAATCAGCCCTTTGGTATCCGCATATTTTGCATATATTAAGTTGCCCGATTTAAATATAGTTTTACCTCTAAGGAAATTGAAGCCTAATATAATTATCGTAATAGCTATTACGGTTAAAGCACCTACTTTTGTTTCGTTTGATACGCGCATCTTGATATATCTACTTTAATGTAAAATTAGCTAAAAAATAGGAGCTAATTGGCATTTGTCTTTTTCTGATTTTCTAGCGAATTTTTGTACCTAATGATCGATTTGGTGATCACCTCGCAAATTTGATTTTGCCCTTCCTCACTGTTTAAATAATCCTCATCTTCTGGGTTGGAAATGAAGCCAGTTTCTACTAAAACTGCTGGCATTTGAACAGCTGCTAACACCCAAATTCCTTTTTGTCTTTGTTTTGCTTCACGGCTTAATCTGCCTGCAGCTTTAAACTCTTCTTCAATGGTTAAGGCCAAGCTTGCCGCTCTTTGGAAATATTGTTGAGTCAATAAACTAATCATCATAGAGCGCGTAGGATCAGCTTCATTTATTTCTTTAATTTGTTTCTCTGATACGGAGTCTAATTTTTCTACTACATCATCCACCGCTTCGCTTGCCATATCTTTTCTTTGATCCGATTTTACTACATTATAAATGAATGTTTCTGTACCCCTTGCTGTGTTTGGGGTGTAAGTAGTTTTGAATAATGGAACTACTCTGCTTACTTTTCTTTTTACTCCTTTTTTCTTAACTGTATAGGTTTTTGTGGTATGTCCAATGATTTCTCTATTCCTGCTTGGATCTGCAGAATTGGTGTGAATGCAAATAAATAAATCACCTTTTGCGGCATTGGCAATATTTGCTTTATCTACCACGGAATTAAATATATCGGTGGTTCTTGTCAATACCACTTCCACGTCCGGAACCGCATCATGTATGTATTCTTCCAATTTCAAAGAAATGGCCAAAGAAATTGCTGCCTCGGTTGAATACTTACCGTTGGCACCAGGATCTGTACCACCATGACCTGGGTCAATAATGATACGTTTTAAGGTTTTGGCTGAATTTTGGGCTTCAGCATGATAGCCAATGAGGGTAAAAAGTGCTATTGTGCTATAAGTAATTGCTAAAATCAGTCTATTTTGCTTCATAATCAGTGCCTTAATGCTGTTTTAGTTTATTTTTGCAGCTGTGATAGTAATAGGATACAAAAATAACGTAAAATCTAGGCCTTCTATTGTAAATATTGGCATTTTACTAATATTAACAATAGTTTTAATAGGCGCATATCCCGCTCAAGGTCAAGGCCTGTTTAATCCAAAGCCTAAAGTCAAACTTAATGATACCTCCTTAAAAAAGACGGACACCACAATAAAAAAGACAGATACCAGCTTTGTAAAATCAATTAGAATATCCAAAGACAGCATTGAAACTCCGGTCAATTACAATGCAGCAGATTCTGGGGTCATGATTATGTCTACTAAAGAATTCTTTTTATATGGAAATGCCAAGACGGTTTATAAAACAGCTCAGTTAGAAGCGGCAACCATTGTTTACGATCAACAAAGTCAAAATATCAAAGCTTTTGGTTCAAAAGATACTTCTGGTAATCCTCAAAGCAATCCGAAATTTCAAGAAAGCGGAATGGTCTCTCTAAATGATTCTATATTTTTTAATATGAAATCTGGAAAGGGTTTAACAAAAAATACCAATTTTCAACAAGGCGAAATTTTTGTGAATGCAAAAACCATGAAAAAGGTCAATAAAGAGGAAGCTTTTGCTTGGAAGGCAAGATTCACTACTTGTAATTTAGACGATCCCCATTTTGCTTTTAGAACCAATAAGCTCAAAATCATCAATGATAAAATTGGAGTATCTGGCCCTGCTTTTCCTGAATTTGAAGGCGTGCCATTTCCGATAGGTATTCCTTTTGGAATTTTTCCTTTAACCAAAGGAAGACATTCAGGTATGATGGCACCAGCATTTACTTCTAGTGAAGATTTTGGTTTAGGTTTTGAAGGGCTAGGTTATTATAAAGTACTTAGTGATAATTTTGATGCAACACTAAAAAGCAATATTTATTCTTACGGAGGCTGGAGTGCCAATTTAAATAGTAAGTATATTTTAAGGTATAAGTATATTGGTAATTTTAATTTAAGCCTGCAGAATACTAAAATGTTGAATAGGAGTACATCCATTGCTAATGAATTTACAGGAAGCAGAACCTTTATGATTAACTGGGCGCATTCTATTGATTCAAGAGCATTGCCAGGAACGGTTTTTTCCGCAAACGTAAATTTTGGAAGTACTAAATACAATAAATATTTACTTAATAATCCTTATCAAAACTATCAGAATCAAATTAGTTCTTCCATTAGTTACAATAAATCATGGGACAATAGATACAACCTATCAGTTAACTTAAACCACAATCAAAACAATAATTTAGGATTGGTTAACATGAGCTTGCCAAATATTAATTTTAATGCCTTAACAATTTATCCATTTCAAAAAAAGGATCAAGTTGGAGAAGGGAAGTGGTATGAAAAATTAGCCATTGGCTACAACGGATCTTTCCAAAATCAATTTTCTTTTTATGATACGGCTTTTAACATGAAACGATTACTGGATACGATGCAGTGGGGTGCTACACATAGTATACCAATCAGCTTATCACTACCCTCATTGGGGCCTGTAACGATTAGCCCAAATGTTAGTTTTGAAGAAAAATGGTTTGGTGCAGAAAATACAAAAACATGGAACAGTAAATTAAATAAAGTGGATACCACACTTAGTAGAGGTTTTTATCGTGCACCACATATGACCTTTGGCATTGGTTCCTCTACCAGAATTTTTGGTACCTATAAATTTAAAGACAACTATGTCAAAGCCATTAGGCACGAAATTATACCCACCGTTTCATTAAATTACACCCCCGATTTGGCAGCCAATTATCATTACACAGCACAAGTAGACTCTACTGGTAGAAAATATCGTTTTTCTAAATTTGACGGTGGTGCATTAGGAGGTGCCTATTCTGAAGGGACTTTTGGTGGGCTTGGGTTTGGTATAGATAATTTACTGGAAATGAAAGTAAAAGATATGCTTGACACAACAAGTGGAGAAGAAGAAAAGTTTAAAAAAGTAAAATTAATTGAAGGCTTTGGGTTTAATTCAAATTTCAATTTTTTAGCAGACAGTTTTGCATTGGGTACGTTTAATTTTTATGCAAGAACTGTTTTATTTAATGTACTTAACATTACTTCTTCTTTTACGGTTGACCCCTATGCGAATGACAAAAAAGGATTTAGGGTAAATAAATTAGACGTAGACCTAAACCAATTAAAATTAGGACATATCACAGGAGGAGGTGTTTCTATTTCTACTTCATTTAAGAGTAAATCAAAAAATGAGAAAGAGTCTAAAGCCAAAGAAATACCTATTGATCCATTTATGACACCTGATGAGCAACAGAGACAACTACAATATGTAAAAGCAAATCCAGCTGAATACACCGATTTTAATATACCATGGTCTTTGTCTTTTTCTTATTCTTTTCAGTTTTCAAGAGTAGTAAAGCCAGATTATTCCGGGTTTACTTTACAAACCTATTCTAGTTTAAATTTTAATGGAGATTTTAGTTTAACCCCTAAATGGAAAATTGGAGGTACTGGTTACGTAGACGTTGCTAAGATGAATATTCAGCAATTAAGTATGTTTATTACAAGAGAGATGCATTGTTGGCAAATGGCAATCAACGTTACTCCAATTGGATTGTATCGCTCATTTAGTATCACCATCAATCCAAAATCTGGCATTCTAAGAGACTTGAAAATAAATAGAAGTCGTACTTTTTCTTCTAGTTCCTATTAAGGTTTGTCATTGTTTGCTAAATAATAATTAGCCATTAAATCATACACTGCTTTCTTTAAACTATCAATAGAATACCCTTGAGGGTAAATGGCTGGCAAAATATGCATTCGCATTGGACCAGGCGTTAAATACATGCTAGGTTTTGCAGGCAACACTCTTTTGGTATTTAATAAGACCACTGGTACAATTGGTTTTTGTGTGTCTATAGCAAGTTTAAAAGCGCCGTCATAAAATGATTTCAATGGCTCAGCGGTTCTATTCCTAGTTCCTTCAGGATATATCAACATGTCTAACCCATTGTTTAAAACCGACTTCATTTTTTCATAACTTGCTCTTCTGCTCTTGTTGTCTTTTCTATCCACAATAACAGATGCAAATTGATATACCCAGCCAAATAAGGGAACATATACAAAACTTTTTTTAGCAATTGTTTTATTGGCTCTTGGTAAAAACGGAGTACTGATTGGAATGTCAATTAAGCTATTGTGATTACAAACTACGATTGCATTTTCTAAGCCATCAAAAACTTCTTTGCCGGTCACTTTAAAGGAACACCCAGATAAAAATAAAAATAAGCCCATCCATACTTGTGAAACCCTACGATGGTATCTTGTTTTTAATGGGTCGGGCATAAAAAAACAAAATAAATAAAACCATATAAAAATAAACATGGTAGCGGCAAATACAAATAAGGCCCAAAATGCCAATACTCTTGCAATACTATTTTTTATTAATTTCATAAGGATTAAATTATACAGCCCAGTCGATGGGGTTACTATTTTGTTGCACTAGATATTCGTTGGTAGCACTAAAGTGTTTGCAACCGAAAAATCCATTATAAGCACTAAAGGGGGAAGGGTGTGCTGCTTTTAATATTTTATGTTTTGTAGGATTAATCAATTTTATTTTTTGTTGTGCAAAATTACCCCATAAAATAAATACCAAGCCTTTTTTTTCCTCAGAAAGTAAATGAATAACATCGTTAGTAAAATCCATCCATCCAATTTTTGCATGACTGGCTGGCTCGTTGGCTCGTACTGTAAGTACCGCATTTAACAACAAAACTCCCTGCTTGGCCCAATGGGTAAGGTCGCCAGAAGCAGGAATAGGCATGCCGATATCTTTATTTAACTCTTTGAATATATTCACTAAAGATGGCGGGGGCTTTATCCCATTTGGAACCGAAAAACTTAAGCCCATGGCTTGATTGGGATTATGATAAGGGTCTTGACCTAAGATAATCACTTTCACTTTGTCAAAAGGGGTTTGCTTAAAAGCATTAAATATATGAGGCCCCTTTGGATAGATCGTTTTATGAAGTGCTCTCTCCGCTTTTAAATGTTCGGCTATTTGGTTAAAATAAGGCTTATTAAAGAGTTCTTTTAAAGCGTTTTTCCAAGAATTTTCGATGTCCACTTCCATAGTCTAATATATGCAATAATGCATAAAGTTAATTCTAGTTATGCAATAAGTCCTACTTTAATTTGTACTATATATTTTGTAACTTTCTGTTCAGATTAGTCCATTAGATGATGGGTTCATCTTCATTCTTTACTTTTTCAATATTGATTAAAAACAAATTTTTATAGAATAAATTCAAATTCAATGAAATTTCAAAAGCCATATTGTATTAATCTACTAATTTTATTTTTTAGTTATCAATCTATAGCACAATCAAATAATATAAAGATAGAGCCAGTAAATTTTTCTAATGTGACCGTTACAGATGCTTTTTGGAAACCAAAAATGGATTTAGTTGCTACTAAAACATTGGCTGCTTGTATTTACCAAACAGAAGAAAAAACAGCTAGGATAAGAAATTTTGAAAAAGTGGCTAGGAAAAAAGGGGAGCAACATGAAGGTGTTTTTTATGATGATTCAGATGTTTTCAAAGCGATTGAAGCCATGTCCTATTCGATAAAAACGAACAAAGATAAAAATTTAGAAGCCAAAGCAGATGAATGGATTGATAAAATTGCAGCTGCTCAATTAGAAGATGGTTATCTAAACACCTATTATACTTTAACTGGTTTAGATAAAAGATGGACTGACATGAGTATGCATGAAGATTATAATGCAGGCCATATGATCGAAGCTGCCGTTGCTTATTATGATGCTACAGGCAAAAGAAAGTTTTTAGACGTAGTAATAAAGTGGGCCAATTATTTTGATTCTATATTCGGACCTGGCAAACGTGATTGGGTGACGGGACATCAAGAATTAGAATTAGCATTGGTTAAATTATATCGTGTTACTGCAGATAAAAAATATTTAAACTTAGCTGATTGGTTGTTATCTGAACGAGGAAAAAAATTAGCCAAAGGGTATACTTGGTCTGATTGGAAAGACACTGCTTATGCGCAAGACGCAATTCCAGTAAAAGAACAAAAAGAAATAACAGGTCATGCGGTTAGGGCCATGTATTTATATACTGGTGCAGCAGATGTAGCGGCTCATACAGGAGATCAAGATTATGTAACAGCCATGCGTAGGGTGTGGGAGGATGTGGTATTTAGAAATATGTACATCACTGGCGGTATTGGATCTGCAGGTAGTAATGAAGGCTTTTCTAAGGATTATGATTTGCCCAATGAACAAGCTTATTGTGAAACTTGTGCATCAGTGGGGATGGTTTTTTGGAATCAAAGAATGAATAGTTTAACTGGTAATGCTGAGTATATAGACATTTTAGAAAGAAGCTTGTACAATGGAGCTTTAGATGGATTGTCACTAAGTGGGGATCGATTTTTTTATGGAAATCCATTGGCCTCTTCAGGAAAGCATGCGAGAAAAGAATGGTTTGGTACAGCTTGTTGTCCATCCAACATTGCAAGATTGATAGCCTCCTTAGGAAATTATATCTACGGATTTTCCAATGGGAAAATATATGTTAATTTATTTGTAGGTAGTAAAACTCAGTTCCATTTGACCAATGGAACGATTCAATTTGATATGGCTACCAATTATCCATGGGATGGATTAATGAAGTGTACTTTAAATATGAAAAATAAGATTAAAGCACCTATTGCTTTTCGTTTACCAGGTTGGGCCAATGGCATACCAGCACCAGGTAAATTATATCATTACACTTCAAATGAAAAAGAGGAGGCTCCTGAGGTGTTAGTAAATGGTAAGTCAGTACCATATGAAATAGAAAACGGTTATGTGGTCGTTCAAAAAGAATGGAAGAACAATGATGTGGTGGAGTATAAATTGCCCATGAATATTAAAAAAATCCTTGCAAGAGATGAATTACTTCAAGACAACGGGCGTATTGCCATACAGAGAGGACCTATTGTTTATTGCGTAGAAGCCATTGATAACAATGGGAAAGCATGGAATATAGCAGCGCCTATTTCAACTTCATTTACTACAGAAAACTTTTCTGTTTTGGATGAAAAGGTAGTAAGTTTAATAGCTAAAGTACCAGTGGTTCAAATCAATGATAATGGCTTATCCATTCAAACAACTATGCAACAAATACGAGCTATTCCTTATTATACTTGGTGTAATAGAGGTAGTGATGCCATGCAGGTTTGGATCCCAATTAGCTTTAACAAAGAAAAAATTAATTTTTAATACCTTATTACACAGTTCAATTATGAAAAAAGCAACTATCTATTTTTTAACTGCAGTTCTTTTAATACTTACAAACTTGGCGTCAGCGCAAGTAACTAAAGCACCTGCTTATCCATTAATTAATCATAATCCTTATTTTAGTATTTGGTCATTTTCGGATCAGTTAAATCAATCTACTACCAAGCATTGGACTGGTAGCCCAAATTCTATTTTGGGATTAATAAAAGTAGATGGGAAAGTGTATCGTTTCTTAGGCATAGAAGATACTTTAAATAAGCTTCCTATTGAATTGGCTAAACAAGAATCAATGAGCATGAATGCCACACAAACTAGCTATGTTTTTTCTTGTGGTGGAGTTCAATTAAATATAATCTTTACTTCCCCATTGCTTATAAATGACATCTCCATTTTGTCTAGACCTGTTTCTTATATTAGCATGAAAACAAAATCGAATGATGGTAAAAAACATCAATCCTCTTTATTATTGAGCGTTTCCTCTTTAATTGCTTCTAATAAATCCAATCAAGAAATGGAAGCGACCAACTATGTAAACAATCAATTAAACATTTTAAAAGTGGGTACAGTAGAACAACCCATATTGCAAAAATCGGGAGATGATTTAAGAATTGATTGGGGGTATGCTTATTTAGCTGCTGACAAAACAAAAACGACACAATCGATATCCAGTATTAATGAGGCTGTGACCTCGTTTGTAAATGCTAGCAATGCCATCCCAGCTACTACAAAGAAGAAAGTAGGCAACTCTTTTTTCTTAAATACATCTTTCAGTCAAGAAGTGGTAGCTGAAAAAGAAGTGGATCATTTATTATTGGTTGGTTATGATGAGTTGTACGCTATACAATATTTCAAAGAAAATTTAAAACCATGGTGGAAATTAGATCCTACCATGAATATGGATAAAATGTTACAACTGGCTGCGAATCAATATGAACAAGTCATTAATAAGTGCACTGTATTTAATAAGTTAATTTATAATGATGCCTATGCTGCGGGTGGTGAAAATTATGCAAAACTTTGTGTTACTGCTTATAGGCAATCAGTTGCAGCTCATTCTTTAGTTAAAAGCAAACAAAATGGGGACCTGTTATTTTTATCAAAAGAAAATTTTAGCAATGGAAGCATCAATACGGTGGATGTAACTTATCCAAGTGCCCCCTTGTTTTTGGCGTATAATCCTGAGTTAATGAAAGGTATGCTAAATGGTATTTTTTATTTTAGTGAAAAAAGTGGTTTGTACAAAAGGCCTTATGCTGCGCATGATTTAGGCACCTATCCATTAGCTAATGGGCAAACTTACCCAGAAGGTATGCCTGTGGAAGAATCTGGCAATATGATCATTTTAGCAGCGGCTATTGTAAAATCGACCGGCAATGCCGAGTATGCAAAAAAACTTTGGGAAACACTTACGCAATGGGTGCAATTTTTAGAAAAAGAAGGATTGGATCCTGCTAATCAATTGTGTACAGATGATTTTGCAGGTCATTTGGCACGCAATGCAAATCTTGCCATTAAAGCGATTGTTGGAATTCGTTGTTATGCTATGATGGCTGATCTATTAGGTAAAAAAGAGTTGGCTGCAACTTATTTAACCTTATCGAATGAGATGGCCGTTAAATGGCAAGGTTTAGCCAATGCTGGTGATCATTATGCTTTAACCTATAATGATAAAAATACTTGGAGTCAGAAATACAATATGGTTTGGGACAAGCTTTTTGGTTTTAATCTATTCCCTCAAAAAGTATACGACCAAGAAGTGGCGTATTACTTAACCAAACAAAATAAATTCGGATTGCCTTTGGATAGTCGTAAAACATACACCAAATCTGACTGGATTACTTGGACGGCTACTTTAGCAAATAACCAAAATGATTTTGAAAAATTGATTAATCCAGTGTATGAATTTTCTACGAATACACCTACAAGAGTGCCTTTAAGTGATTGGCACGAAACATTAGACGGCAAACAGATTGGTTTTCAAGCAAGAAGTGTAGTGGGGGGTTATTTTATTAAAGTGTTAAACGAAAAATGGGCGAGTAGACATGTTTCTGTACCTGTAAAAGGGAACGGTTATTTTAATGTAAAAAAAAAGTCCAATTGAGTGAGGAGGAGGAAGAAACAATTCCAACTAACTTAAAAAATAACATTGATTTTTTAAAAGTATATTTTTATCCACAACAAAAAGGGACAATATATTTGTCTATTGGTGTCAAATCAATTTTAACCGGTGCTTCTTTTTCAATTAGTATGGATGGTACTGGAAAAGAATATGAAATTACTATTCCTACCAATTCAGATAAGGAAACGATTGGAGTAGGTGAATTTGTAATCAACTCCGCTGGTTATCATTATTTTAAAATAAAGGCAAATAATAATAACAGCAATTTATATCCCAAAATTAAGGCACTGCAAATTGATTGTTTATCTCCTAATGAAATAAAATACAATAAAAGTACTTATTTGGCTGCACCCTCCACTCATTTGAGGTACATCGTGCCTGGAGACAGTGTGGTTAAATGGTTCTATACAGAAGTGCGTGTGCCATCAGAAGTGGAGCATTCTATTCATGCTTATTATGAGACTAATGGTTTTCATAGTGGTTATGGGGGTTTGCAAATAAATAATTTAAAAGAAAGAAGATTCATTTTTTCTATTTGGAGTTTGTATAAGACAGATCATCCAAATGAAATTCCGTCCCAATTTGCAGTTAATTTAAAAAAGAAAGGGAATCAGGTATTTACGGGTGAATTTGGCAATGAAGGTTCTGGCGGGCATAGTCATTTAGTCACACCATGGAAAGTAGAACAAACCTATCGTTTTCTAACAGGTGTAAAATCAATTGCAGGGGATAGTGCTACTTATGTTGGATATTATGCAGCACCAGCAGATAATTATCAATGGCATTTATTATCCGAATGGACCCAAAACAAAACTGATACCAAAATGGGTTTTACAAAATTGTATGCCTTTGTTGAAAATTTTGGAAATAATGGAGATGATTTTTTTAAAGCTTATTATGGCAATCAATGGATCGTTACTCCTTCTGGAAACTGGGTGGAATTAAACCAAGCAAAATTTACGACCACAGCTAATTTACAAAAACACCAAAGATATGATTATGGTGCTGGGGTAGAGGGAAACCAATTTTATATGTATTCTGGAGGTTTCAAGCTTTTAAAAAATATAGATGCAGGAGATGTGATTACTAGAAAATTAAATGGAACACATCCCGTAATTGATTTTAGTAAATTATAGCAAATGAATAAGCATCAATCTTTCTTATTCATATACTGCTAATCTATTTATTTTTCTTCGCTAATGCAATGGACTCAAAAGGGCCAAATTGATGTTGCTGTTCAGAAAAGGTATCGGCATATGGACCAAAGGGATAGTCGACAGGTTTGGTAGCAAGCACTGGCCAATCTTTGGACTTATCTTTGCTAGGTCTTGGTTGGGAATTAATATAGGCTGCCACATTCCAAGCATCTTGATTGCTTATACTAGGTGCATGATAATTGACACCATTGGGCATATTGTTTTTTATAAAACCTGCCAATTTTGATAATTGAAATATACCAGCGGCATCATTATAGCTATTTTTTCCCCAAAGCGGCGGGTATAGATACATTTTACCAGTTGAATCTATTTTACCTTCTCCATTGTTATTGTGACACACTTGACAATTTTTGATATATACTATTTTGCCTTCCATAGGACTTGCTGCTGTTTTTAAATAGGGTAATATTGCTATGCCTGAACCTTTTACTTTTTTCCCTTTAGGCACTTCGTCTCCTAGCCATTTTATATAAGCATAAATAGCTTTCATTTCTTTGCTATTCGTATCTAAGGCTTTCCCATTTAAACTGCGCTCCATGCAATCGTTTACTCTTTTGTAAATTGTTTCAATACTGCCAGATCTCTCTCTAAATTTTGGGTAAGTAGAAAATACCGAACCATAATTTAAGCCCCAAGGTTTAGTTCCTGCTTCTAAATGACAGTTCTGACAATTCATTCCATTAGTAGTTTGTTGCACTATTCCTTTTGGCCCTAAATACTTTGCAGTATGTGCAATCAATTCATATCCATAACGAATTATTTTTCCATTTTCAGTTTCAACAGGAATTTGAAAAGGGGAGGAGCCTACCCATGCAGAGGTATCCATCCCTTCAATGCTTGCATGCATAGCAGTTACTTGTTTTTTAGTGCTGCTTCGGAAACCATAATAGGCAGAAACCAATGTAGCCATAAAGAGTAAACTATAAAAAATACGTCGAGGCATAGTAGAATTTTAAAAGCAATATTAATTCACACCCGCTTTTAAATAGGACCAACCTGCTTCTTGTTTTAATATCACTTCAGCAACACCTGAAGGAACCGTATTTGCTATATTTAGTAATTCACTTTTATCTATATGGTGCTTGCGCATAGAATTCTCGCAAGCTGAAAACTGCACATTGGTTTTAGACATTTCAATTACTTCGTTGGCTAAATGTGTTTTAGCAGCAACTAATAAGTCTAATGCTTTACCATGTACGACCACTTCTACAATCACATTATTAGGCCATATTTTTTGTAAATTTTTAATATTGCCAATGGTGGAAGACCAAGCACTTGTATCTGCTGTATTTAATTGTACAACTACTTTATGTTGACTAACATTATTTTGTGCATTTGCTTGACTTAAAATGAATGATGTAAATAGGGTTAAAATTAATAAGCGAAAGTGGTTTTTCATTTTTATATTTTGTATGAATTTATGAAAAAATATGAACTTTGAATTAATAAGCTTAAATTAGTTAAAGCATACCCCTTTTTTCTATACGCCTGACAATAAGATGATTATGGGTCTTACTTACTAAATAGATTAAAATTTTTGAACTCATGAATAATGATTAAATTTAAACAACAAAAATAATAGACAATGGAAAGAAAAAAGTTCATTTTTAATAGCATTTTGGCAGGTACCATGTTGCCTACTGTAGCAAATGCTTTTTCAAAAAAATCAGTTATTACAAAAAATACAATAACAAATAGTGGTTTTAAAATTCAAAGAGTAGATGAAAATATAATTATAGAAAGACCACTACAAGGTAAACCGCATCAGGGCAAAGTATTAGCTGCTATACAACCTCATTGTGATGATGTTCCCATTTTTGCAGGTGGGACTGTTGCTAAACTAATTCATGAAGGATACACCGGCTACTTAATAAGAACTTCGAATGATGATGCTGCAGGTACTGGTAAAACGATGGGGGAAGTGGTTGTAAACAACGAAATTGCTACCGCTGCCACTGCAAAAGAATTAGGTATAAAAAAAGTATATGACTTAGGGTACAGGAATCATCGTATGGAAGAATATAATATTCAAGAATTAAAAGGACGATTAATTTTTCTTTTTAGGTTTTTAAAAGTGGATACTGTTATTTGTTATGATCCATGGGGTATGTATGAAGAAAATCCTGAT
>CAINFN010000145.1 GCA_903848125.1 uncultured Bacteroidota bacterium | reverse complement strand
ATCCCTTAATTTTTCTTGGGTGGAAATAAGGCTTTAGGTTTTTTCGCAGGCACTTCTTTTGATTTGGGTGCATTTTTATTTTCTGTCTTATTGCTTACTGGTGGCGTAGCTGCTTTATCAGCAGGTATTTCGTAATCTGATTCTGCTTTCACATCTATTTTATTTTCTATATTGATGATGTTATTATCAAATGGAACAGAATCAGCAGAAATGAAGTCAACATTAAAATCACTCGTAACATTAGAAGGCCTTTCAAAATTGGCATTGGCATCTAAATTACAAGCAGGGTCGTGCGCCACTTTGCTCATAAAATTAGCCCAAATAGGTAAGGCTGCATGTGCACCTTGTCCAAAATAGTTGTCCGAAAAACGAATGTATCTATCATCGCAGCCTACCCAAGCACCTGCCAATAATTGTGGTGTATAGCCCATAAACCATAAATCACTATTGTCATTGGTCGTACCCGTTTTTCCAGCAATGGATTGTGTGGGCACATCATAAGAATACATGCTTCGGCCAGTACCTTTTGAAATAACCCCCTGCATCATACTCACTACAGAATAGGCAGTCACTTCATTAATTATTTTTCTTCTTTGTGGCGAATAGCTTTCTAATACATTTCCGTTTTTATCTTCAATACGATTAATAAAAAATGGTTGTGCATTGTAACCGCCACCTGGGAACATCGTATAGGCTTGTATCATTTCAAATAAAGATATTTCACATGCTCCTAAAGCAATAGATGGATAGGGTTGTAGGTCGGCTTTTACATTGCATTGTTTTAAATAATCTACAAATTCTTTCGCTGCTTCATTTCCTTTGCCATTGATTTGTTTCATGATATAAGCCGAGGAGCAGTTTCTTGATTCTGCCAATGCTTGTGCCATAGGAATAGAAAGCCCTGTGCATGATTTGGTGGTATTGGGTACCATGCCATATCCATCAAAATTTTGTTGTTGATCTTGTACGATGGTATAAGGTGTAAATCCAGATTTTTCAATGGCTAAAGAATAAAGAAGCGGCTTAATAGTAGAACCAACCTGTCTTCTTGTGTTAATATTGGCATGGTCGTATTTAAAGGTTTTAAAATCAACGCCGCCTACCCATGCTTTCACTTCTCCAGTATTTGGATCCACCGCTAAAAATCCAGTTTGTAATACTTGTTTATGGTATTTTAAGGAATCATACGGACTCATAATAGTGTCAATATATCTATTCTTGTTCCAAGCAAATACGCGCATTGGAATAGGGTCGTTAAAGGTTTTTCGAATTGCCTTTTCATCCATATCCTCTTTTTTCAAATTTCTCCAGCGATCTGTTTGTTTAATAGCCAATTCCAACTGATTGCTAAATTCCTTCCATATTGCGCCTGATTTTATATTGTTTTGTTGGTTGAATTCTTTTTGTAGATAGGCCATGTGCTTTGCCACTGCCTCTTCGGCATACAATTGCATTCTTGGATTAATGGTCGTATATATTTTTAAACCATCACGATATAAATCATAAGCATCACCATTGTTTTTTTTGTGTTCTTTGCACCATTTTTTCATGTATTCACCCAAAGTCATTCTGAAATAGGGGCCGAGTCCATTGTTTTGGTCAAGTTTTCTAAAGTTGGTAGCAATTGGAAGGTGTTTTAAAGATTCTGCTTGCTCGTTAGTGATGTATTTTTGGCCAGCCATTCTATTAATGACAAGGTTTCTTCTTTCAAGTGCAAGTTTAGGGTTTCTGTTGGGATTGTATTTGGTAGGCGCATTGATCATCCCAATTAATAAGGCAGCTTCTTCTATATTCAAACGATCTGGCTCTTTTTGGAAGAAGGTTCTTGATGCGTTGCTTACTCCAAAAACATTTTCACTAAATGGAACCGTATTTAAGTAAAGCGTTATAATTTCTTGTTTTGTAAAGTTCCGCTCTAATTTAACGGCAATAATACTTTCTTTAATTTTTTGAATAAATCTTAAAAGCTTGCTTTTAGTACTCCAATTGTCGGTAAATAAATTTTTTGCAGTTTGCATGGTAATAGTAGAAGCGCCACCTTGGCTGCCTAAAAAAGCAACAGCTCTTAATAAACCTTCTCCATCAATTCCGTAATGGTCATAAAAACGCTTGTCCTCTGTGGCCACTAATGCTTGCAATAAATAAGGGCTAATGTCTCTATACTTTACACTTATCCTATCTTCTAAATAAAATTTACCCATTGGGGTCGCATCTTGTGCATATACTTGACTTGCCAAAGAGGCGGTTGGGTTTTCAATATCATTCAAATCGGGCATATCGCCAATCCATCCCCAGTTAAGCATTAATAAAAATAATATAAAAACACCGGCAGTGATAAAGTAGTACTTCCAAAAAAGTCGTACCCAATTTTTAGGTTTATTGTCAGACTGATTCACTAGATTTCAATTAAGGTTTGTAAAAAGTATTCATCATAAACTGCTCATATTTTTTTAAATCTTCCGGACTCTTAATCAATAAGATATTAGCTTTTCCTAATAAATACAGTTTATATTGTTTGGTTGGCACGAAAGATAAAATTTCTTTATTTAATCTTGGCTTAACTTTATTCAAATAGTTGGCGGAGGTTAGCCTATTGCTAAATGAGCCAATCCAGACGATATAAGATAAGCTATCAAATTGAACGTAAGTTACATTTAAATTTTGTTT
>CAINFN010000144.1 GCA_903848125.1 uncultured Bacteroidota bacterium | reverse complement strand
TGCATGCCATGCAAGCGCTCTACCAACTGAGCTAATTCCCCTATTGAATTAAACGCTAAATTTCTCCTTTACCGTCTAACCAAAGTTTAACTGCTTCTGTGGTAACCGATTTTGGTCTTTCTAATGGAAAACCTAATGCTCTGTCCCATGTTAAACTTGCCAAAACTCCTAAGGCTCTACTTACAGCAAATAAAACGGTGTAAAATTCATATTCTACAATACCATAGTGTACTAATAATGCACCACTGTGCGCATCCACATTGGGCCAAGGATTTTTTACTTTTCCTAGTGACTCTAAAATTGGTGGTACTGTTTCATAAATTTTCCAAACCGTATTCACCAATTTATCATCCGCTAAATGCTTTTTACCAAATGCCATTTGTGCGGTGAAACGTGGATCTGTTTTTCTTAATACGGCGTGACCATACCCTGGTACTACTTTACCTGCGGCCAATGTTTTTTGAACATAGTCTGCAATTTGAGCAGCTGTTGGCTCATCGGTTCCTAAAGCATCTTGCATTTCAAAAATCCATTTGATCACTTCTTGATTCGCTAAGCCATGCAAAGGACCTGCCAATCCATTCATACCTGCCGCATAACTTAAATAGGGATCACTTAAAGCAGATCCCACTAAATGTGTCGTATGCGCTGAAACGTTTCCACCTTCATGGTCGGCATGAATGGTCATGTATAAACGCATTAATTCTTTAGTGCTTTCATCTTCAAAGCCCATCATATAAGCCAGGTTACCTGCCCAATCTAATAATCCGTTTGGATGAATGTGTTCGTTGTTTTTATATTTTCTTCTGTAGATGTATGCTGCTATTCTTGGCAAGCGTGCAATTAGATCCATTGAATCATCATAAGTATATTGCCAATAATCTTTTTTGTTCATGCCCTTGGCATACTCTTGTGCAAATTTAGATTCAGTTTGTAATGCCATCACCGCTGCTACAAACATGGTCATTGGATGACTATTTAAAGGAAATGCATCAATCACATCAAATACATGTGAAGGCACATGACTTCTTCTTTGCCAATTGTTAGTAATAGCATGTACATCTTCTTCATTAGGTATCTCACCAATCATCATTAAATAAAATAAACCTTCTGGTAAGGGCTCATCACCCTTGGGTGCTTTAGTTAATTTTGCTTGTAATTCAGGAATGGTAAATCCTCTAAAACGAATTCCTTCTTGTGCATCTAATAAACTTGTTTCAGTAACAAGCCCAGTTATACCACGCATACCTTGGTAGGCTTGTGCTAAAGTAACTTCTCCTATTTTTTTATCGCCGTGGGCTTTAATTAATTCTTTAATTTCTAAACTAGCGGCAATGGCTTTTGCATTGAACCTATCTTTTATTTCTTCCATATACCAATAATTATAAGTGAAAACCGTTTAAATTTCGGCACAAAGTTAACTCAAAAAAAGGTTTACTTAGCTGCTTTTTTGTACAAATAATACACCACCCATATAAAAATCATATTAGGGATCCAGGCGGCTAATAAAGGGGGTAAATTACCCTTGGTAGAAAAGATGGTCGAGAACCTATCTGTAATGATGAAAAGTGCCGCAATAATAAAGCCTAGCGCCAAATGGGAGCCACTTCCCCCTCTTACTTTTTGACCTGCAATAATGCCCCCAATTAAGGTTAACAATAGCACGGTTAAAGGAGTTGCATCGCGTCGGTAGCGTTCAATTTTTAATTCGTTCAACCCCTCAGAACCTCTTAAAGCTTCCAAATTGATTTGCTTAATTAATTGAGGGGTGGTTAGTTTATCCTTGGTGTATTTATCTTTTTCTAGATCGCCTGGTTTAAAAGAGAATTTTTTGTGCATCGTTGGTTCATAAGTAACCACTTCCTTTTCGTCAAATACTTTTCGTTCTAGTACATCCGATAATGACCAACTTTTTGTGGCAGTGTCCCAAATAATTTCATTGGCCCTAATATTATATACCATCTTATCCTTGTTCATTTGATAAGCAAAAAAACTATTCCCTCTTTTAAATGTGGTGTCATAAGAATAAATTCCAGCATAGGTAAATGAATCAATTCTAAAATAAATGTCACTCGAACCACGTACCAATGCATTGTAACTAGAATGACTATCTACATAAGCAGCCTCGAAACTTCCTCTAATGGTATTGGCTTTAGGAATAAACCAAAAATTTGAAACCCATAATAACAAACCCAATAGTGCACCCCCTATCCAATAAGGCCTTAACCATCTATCATACTTTATACCACTAGCAAGAATGGCTATGATTTCGGTTTGCCCTGCCATTTTGGAGGTAAAGAAAATAACAGCAATAAAAACAAATAATGGAAAAAGTAATGCAATAATATGTGGTATGAACCCAATATAATAATGCGTGAAAATTTCACCAGCCGAAAAACCAGATCTAACAAAGTCGTCGGTTTTTTCACTCACATCAATTACTACTGCAATCACAGCAAATAAAAAGATGGAGAAAAAAAATACAGTCAAAAACTTTTTTAATATATACCAATCTAATTTTTTCAAATTATTTATTTCCTTTAAGATTTATTATAAACGTTTGCTTATTTGTTCTACCATTGTTTTTTTCCAACTAGTATAATCCCCTGCAATAATATGCTCCCTTGCCTGCCCCACTAACCAAAGATAAAAAGATAGATTCTGAATGCTAGCCAATTGCAACCCTAATATTTCATCTGCCATAAATAAATGCCTCATGTACGCCTTAGTGTAATACTGACTCATTTCATTAGGCAACCCTGGATCTAATGGAGAAAAATCACTGGCCCATTTTTTATTTTTGATATTAATCACCCCTTGTGAGGTAAATACCATCCCATTGCGCCCATTGCGTGTGGGCATCACACAATCAAACATATCCACCCCTAAATCAATGGCTTCTAAAATATTCCAAGGGGTGCCCACACCCATTAAATACCTTGGCTTATTTACTGGTAAATTTTCACAACATAATTGTGTGAAATCATATAATTCTTGTTCCGACTCTCCAACGCTTAACCCACCTATTGCATTACCCACTGCATTTTTTGAACTAATGTATTCACAAGATGCTTTTCTTAAATCGGCATAGGTACCTCCTTGTACAATGGGAAATAAATTTTGCGTATGACCATATAAATCGGGGGTTTCTGCTAACCTATTAAAGCATTTATCCAACCATAAATGAGTTAAATCCATGCTCTTTTGCACATATTCATACTCACTAGGATAAGGAGGGCATTCGTCAAAAGCCATGATAATATCTGCACCAATACTTCTTTGAATGTCCATTACTTTTTCGGGGCTAAACAAATGTTTACTGCCATCAATATGCGACTGAAATAATACGCCCTCTGGTTTAATTTTTCTATTAGATGCCAATGAAAAAACTTGGTAGCCTCCACTATCGGTTAAGATAGGTCTATCCCAACCCATAAAACGGTGTAAACCCCCAGCAGCCTCAATTACTTCTGTCCCTGGCCTTAAATAAAGGTGATAGGTATTGCCCAATATAATTTGCGCGTGGATATCGTTTTTTAATTGCTGTTGGGTGACTGCTTTTACAGACCCAATGGTTCCCACAGGCATGAAAATCGGGGTCTGAATCACCCCATGATCGGTAGTGATCGTGCCTGCTCTTGAAGCCCCTGTTTTGCTTTGATATGCTAAGTTAAATTGAAGTGCCGCCATGGCGCAAAGGTAAGGTCAAATGGGCTATTTTTCCACATTCAATCTCCTACTGAAGTAGTTGAAGGTGCATGCTATACTTTTGTATCATGTTAACTAACCAACCGCTATCAAACATATTGATAGGCAGTTTTATAGGCATTATTGCCATGCAGCTGTTTTATTATCTTTACTTCTTTCTTAGATTAGCTATTTATAAGAAGCCCGAAAAGGCAACACATATGGAGCAACCTATATCTGTGGTTATTTGCGCTCGTGACGAAGCTGCTAATTTAGCCAATAATTTACCAGGTGTTTTAGTACAAGAATACAACACTACCCACGAAGTAGTTTTAGTGAATGACAATTCCGAAGATGAAACAAAATATTTATTAGAAGAATTTAAAAAATCGTTTAAGAATTTAAATCCGGTTTTACTTTCACAAGAAGCTAAAATGATCAATGGAAAAAAGTTTCCTTTATCTATTGGTATTAAATCGGCCAAAAATGAAACCTTACTTTTAACCGATGCCGACTGTGTGCCTGCAAGCGAACATTGGATGCGACTTATGCAAGATGGTTATGACGATGGAATTGAAATTGTGCTTGGCTATGGCGCCTATCGTAAAAAGCCTGGT
>CAINFN010000143.1 GCA_903848125.1 uncultured Bacteroidota bacterium | reverse complement strand
ATTCATGGTCGTGCTACTGCCATCGCAAGTGGTTTAAAAGCATCTCGTGCTGAATTAAGTCTTTGGATTGTGGCAGGTGATGGTGATTCAATGAGTATTGGTGGTAACCATACCATTCATATGTTGAGAAGAAATTTAAACGTTAACTTTTTAGTGTTCAATAACCAAATCTATGGTTTAACCAAGGGTCAATATTCACCTACTTCTGAAGTGAATAAAGTAACTAAGAGTTCTCCTCAAGGAAGTATTGATCATCCGTTTAATCCTGCTGCATTGGCTTTAGGAGCAGATGCAAGTTTTGTGGGTCGTACCATGGATCGTGATCCTAAGCATATGCAAACAATGATTGCACGTGCCGAAAAACATCAAGGCACTTCGTTTTTAGAAATTTATCAAAACTGTAATATATTCAATGACGGCGCTTTTGAAATTTTCACTGAAAAAGCAACCAAGCAAGTGCATGGTTTATATGTTGAGCAAGGAAAGCCATTAACCTTTGGCGCCAATGCTGAAATGGGTATTCGTTTTGATGGTATGCGTCCAGAAGTAGTGGAGATTGGTTCAAAGTATAGTGCAGATGATATGTGGATCCATGATGAAAAAGATTTTTACAAAGCGCAAATATTAACTCGCTTATTTGATAACCCTTCTGAAGTTGGAGCGGTATTCCCAAGACCATTTGGTGTTTTTTATACCAATGATCGTCCATGCTACGAAGAAATGATGTCTTTACAAATACAAGAAGCTTTAGCTAAAGGCGCTGGTGATTTAGACAAGTTAATTCGTGGTAAAGAAACTTGGGAGATTAAATAAAAAGAGTCTCTTGACTTTATAATACATTTTAAATAAGCCTCAATGAGGCTTATTTTTTCAGTTGTCCTTACAAGTCAATATAATTTCTTTTGAGTGCCGTCATGACCATGGCCGTTCGTTGACTTACTTTTAATTTTTTGAATACGCGGTCTCGATAGCCATAAATGGTATGAATGCTTTTATTTAATGTTTTAGCAATTTCATCATAATTCATATCCTTGCTGCATTGTTGTATAAATTGAATTTCATTTTTTGTTAAGGGGGATCGGTTGTAAGTAAGTTCTTTGATATTGATTTCTCCCAATACATTGCTCGTAATTAGTTTTGTTTTATTCGCTGATAAATTAAATCTGGTTCTGTTACGTACTGTATATTTTAAATCTATCAACGGTTCGTCTGTGAAAAATAAACCATGCAGTCCGCTTTTCATTAAGAAACAAATCGACTTCATAAATTTTGAGTCCGACTTTAAAAGTATAAATGGATGTGTTCCTTTTGTTTTAATGGTTTTGATGACAGTTTGTAATTCAATATAATTATAGCTGTCAGATAAAATACATAAATCAGGTATCAACGAACTGGTTTTGATAAATTCACAAAATTCTTGCACAGAGCCAGTGCTATAGCGCACCTTGCATTCTTCTTGTTTTTCAATAGCCAATTGAAAAGCAGATCGTGTAACTATTTTTTCTTCTAAATAAATGATATTAAACATGTCCTAGTGTTTATACAAATTAAATATAAATTGATTGGAATAAAAACAGGTAAATTTGTATCCTACACTATATGCTAATTAGAATACACCCCGACAATCCTCAAGCTAGACAACTTACTATGGTTAAAGACTGTTTAGAAAAGGGCGGCATTATTGCTTATCCCACGGATACTATTTATGGGCTTGGTTGTTCCATTTTTCATCATGAGGCAGTGGAGAAAATTTGCGCCATCAAAAAAGTAGATCCAGAAAAAGCGCAGCTTAGTATTATTTGTGCAGATTTAAGTGATTTGAGTACTTATGCTAAAAGTATAGACAATCCTTTATATAGAATTTTGAAAAAATCATTGCCTGGCCCTTTCACTTTTATTTTACCAGCGAGTAAACAAGTACCTAAAATTTTACAATCAAAGAAAAAAACAATTGGTTTGCGCATTCCTAATAATAAAATTGCACTTTCTATTATTGAAACTTTAGGACATCCTATTTTATCGGCCTCTTTCCCTGGAGAAAATGTAGAAGACTATACCGATCCGGAAATTATTTATGAGCATTGGGGCAATCAGATTGATATGGTGGTGGATGGAGGCATTGGTGGCATCATTCCTTCGACGGTAATTGATTGCACTACTGATGAATATGTTTTACTAAGACAAGGTTTGGGTGTTTGGGAGTATTAGTGCTAGTTTGTTTATTTACAATGATACTAAGATCTGATTTGAAATATCATTTTAACAATAAGACGCAAACTTGTAGTAACTTATAATAGTCGCTTACAACAAACTTAGTTGTGCTGGAAGTATTTTAAAACTTTTTCGATGTTCGAAACATAAGCCATATTGGGCGATGGCCGCGCGGTGCGCGGCAGTGCCATATCCTTTATTTTTATCCCAACCATACTGCGGATATTGCTTATGTAATTTTTGCATCCAACTATCACGCGCCGTTTTAGCTAGGATACTGGCTGCGGCTATATTGGCATATAGCCCATCGCCCTTAATGATCGTTTGATGAGGAATTTTTTTATAGGCATAAAACCTATTGCCATCTACTGCAATAAATTTTGCTTTTGGTTTTAATTCATCCAATGACAAGTGCATGCATTTTATAGCGGCCTTTAAAATATTGGAAGCGTCAATTTCTTTAGCCGTTTGCTTCGCCACGGCCCATGCAATAGCGGCCTCTTTTATAATAGGCACCAATTCCTCCCTTTGTTTTTCAGTAAGTTGTTTACTATCGTTAAGCATGGGGTGATAAAAATCCTTGGGTAAAATTACCGCCGCTGCAAATACAGGCCCTGCATAACAACCCCGGCCGGCCTCATCGCAGCCCGCTTCTAATAATAAGTCTTGATATTGATTCAGTAGTTTAGGCAAGTGTTATTTTATGAAGTGTAATCTTGTGGTTGATGTATAGTGTTGCTAAGGGGGTGGATCTAGTGTTATTTATATTTTTATAATTGTTCAGTT
>CAINFN010000142.1 GCA_903848125.1 uncultured Bacteroidota bacterium | reverse complement strand
TTATATTCTTCTACTGATATTTTTTTTCCAATATCTTCTTTAGTAATACCCAATTCTTTTTCAACACCCAACTCCACTGGCAATCCATGGGTATCCCAACCTCCTTTTCTTTTTACTTGAAATCCTTGCATGGTTTTATATCTACATACCATGTCTTTTAATGTTCTTGAAATGACATGATGTATACCAGGCATTCCATTGGCACTTGGCGGGCCTTCATAAAATACAAAAGGCTTTTTACCTTCTCTTAAACTTACAGATTGCTCAAAAGCTTGTTCTGATTTCCAGGCAGCTAAAATTTCTGCCTCTATAGCGGGAAGATTTAGTCCATTTAATTCGGGGTACTTGTTATTCATAAAACGCTTATCCTAGCTCATTTTTAGGGCACGAAGGTACGAATAAGCTTGTAAAAAAGCCAGCCTAATTTTTAGCTTATCAGCCCTTATAAGACTAGCTAAGAGGGCAGTTCGGAACCCTTATTGGCTTCCAGTACTGGCTCCTTAAAAAAGCGGTTATTGAAAATAAATAAAGCAATGACACCAGAGCTAATAGCCGCATCCGCAAAGTTAAAAACAGGACGGAAAAACTCAAACTCTTCCCCGCCCCAAATAGGGAACCAAGTGGGGAAATGCCCTTCTCTGATAATGGGGAAATAAAACATATCCACCACTTTCCCATGTAAAAAAGAAGCATACCCGCCGCCAGTTGGAAATAGATGCGCCACCATGGTAGTATAAGGATAGCTTTCATTAAAAATAAGACCGTAAAAAAGACTGTCAATTAAATTACCAACTGCCCCAGCATAGATTAATGCAGCACAAATGATAAATCCGTTATGGTACTTTTGTTTTATAAAACCCTTAATCAAAAAGGTACCCCAGATAACTGCAACCAATCTAAATAAGGTTAAAATAATTTTTCCAAAATCTCCCCCAAATTTCAACCCCCATGCCATGCCTTCATTTTCTACAAAATGCAATCTTGCCCACTGGCCAATGAGGGCATGCTCTTCCCCAATAAAATAATTTAATTTGATATAAAATTTAAGCGCTTGATCAATAAAAATAATTAACGCTATAAATGCTGCTACTTTTTTCCCGTTCATAGATTTTATATAATTGAGTGCAAAGATAAGTTAGTCTTGAATATAGACACGTTTTACTCTTTGTCCAATGGAAGTTAATATTTCATAAGGGATGGTTTCGGCCCAACCAGCGAGTTGTTCAATTGGTAAATTGGGGCCAAATACTTCCACTTGATCACCCACTTTTGCCTGAGGAATTCCTGTAATATCAATCATGGTCATATCCATACAAATATCCCCTATGATACTTACCCTTTGACCTGCTAACCACATAGCCCCCTTTCTATTACCAAATTTTCTACTATACCCATCTGCATAACCTAATCTAACGGTGGCTATCATGGTTTCTTTTTCGACAATTCCTGATCGATTATACCCTACTGTTTCAGTTTTAGCGATGGTCCTAATCTGAGCAATAGTAGTATGCATTTGTAAAACGTTTTCGAAACTAGTTTCAGTTTTAGGAATACCAAACATCCCAATGCCTAAACGAACCATATTTAAATGATATTTTGTATGGTCTAAAATGGCCCCGGAATTAGAAATATGTTTAATGGTTGAATAACCCAATTCAGCTTCGATTACATTTGACCATTCATTAAACTTAGACAACTGCTCTTCGGTAAATAATTTAAACTTTTCTGATGCACTGGCACTTAGATGACTAAAAATGGATTGCACTTTTAAACAGCTTTCTTTTTTTATAATAGTACCTAATTTACTTATTTCATGCGCATCAAAACCAAGCCTATTCATTCCAGTATTGAGTTTAATATGAACAGGGAAACTTGGAATTGCCTGTGCTTTGACAAAGGCAGCGAATTCAGCTAATAATGCTAAAGAGAATATTTCTGGTTCTAAATGATATTGAATTAACACTTCAAAAGCAGCCCTATCTATATTCATCACCATGATAGGAATATGAATGCCTGCTTTTCTTAGTTCCACTCCCTCATCTGCATAAGCGACAGCCAAATAGTCTACATGATGAAACTGAAGTATTCTGGCAATCTCAGTACTACCCGAACCATAACCAAAGGCTTTTACCATGGCCATCACTTTCACATGGGGCCCTACTTTGTTTTTAATCACTTTAAAATTATGGACCAACGCCGATAAGTTTACCTCTAATTGTGTTTCATGAACTTGATATTGTAATACCCCATTAATTTTTTCAAATTCAAACACTCTAGCGCCTTTTAATAAAATAAATTCTTCCTTAAAGGTAGTTGTATCAATGCTGTTTAAAAATTGCGCTGTACTTTGATAAGTTTGAAATTGAATACTTTTTGACAAGGCATCTTTATTCTTTTCTAAAAACAAATCCCATTGTGCGCCAATAGTGATTACTTTTTTTATTGGAAAGGCTTTAAATAAATTAGTAGCAATTTTATATTGCTCCTGGGCAGCATGAGCAAAATCTGATACAATGATGGTGATAGGTAGCAGGCCCGCTTGCTGCTTGGCATATTCCAAAGCCAATGACAAAGAAGATAAGTCATTGCTGTAACTATCGTTTAATAAATAACATTGTTGAAGTCCTTTTTTAATTTGCATACGCATTTCCAAATGTCTCAATTGTAACATTTCGGACTGGATAATTTTATCTTCCACTCCTAGATGTAATAAAGTAGCCCAACAAGTAATTGTATTTTCAATAGAGGCTTTATCCGTAAAAGGAACTTCTAAAATTTTTGACTGATTATTAAATAGTGCGTGAAGTACTACACTATTGGCATTTTTTATCTCTGATACTATATATAAACTTGCATTGGAATCATAGCCCCAGCTGATATAGTTTTGATCTTTTCTGATGGTGACTTTTCCTAATACGGAATAAGGTACAATAACCGTATTGGCATCTTTGAAAAAAAGCCATTTTTCATTTAGCTTTTCCTGCTCATTTTTAAAACCTTCTTGATGCGCCATGCCGATATTCGTGAAAATACCAATAGTAGGTGCTATGATATCTTTTAATATTTGCATTTCTCCTTTGGTAGAAATACCTGCCTCAAAAATGGCTAAATTATGTGTTTCATTCATCCCCCAAACACTCAAGGGTACCCCTATTTGTGAATTATAACTTCTGGGACTTTTTACAATATGGTACTTATTCGCTAACAACTGAGCAAGCCATTCTTTTACAATAGTCTTGCCATTGCTACCCGTGATGCCTATGACTGGGTAGTTAAACAAAGCACGGTGAACTTGTGCAATTTTTTGCAACGCAGTATATACATTGTCTACAAAAATAAAATTGCAAGTGGGAAATTTGGATGCATCAAAGTCATTTTCAACTACAAAATTTTTAACACCTCTTTGTTCTAAGTCTCCTATATAGTTGTGTCCATTTTGATGCGCTGTCTTTAAAGAAAAAAATAAAGTAGTTTCAGGAAAAACGACTCGCCTACTATCATTAAGCAAATACGCTATGGGCGTTTCGTTTGTTATAATAAAACGAGCCGAAATGCTTTGGGCAATATGTTTAATAGTAGTATACAATAGATGCAATTAGGGGGTATCCTTCTTATGCGTTTTAGCTAATTTTTGCTTTGCTGTAAAAATGGAGTAAAGTATAGACCCTGAAATACAAAAAATAATAAACATCAATGAAATGAGTACTTGAGTATTTTTATCCATCCATATATTAATATAATGCTCTCCTAACATTTTTATACCTATAAAAATTAGTACAATTGCAATGCCTTGTTGTAGATGTTCAAATTGATTCACTGCCCCTCTCAATAAAAAGAACAAGGAACGTAAACCTAAAATTGCAAAAATATTGGAAGTGTAGATAACCAAGCTGCTTCTTGAAATTCCCATCACTGCTGGTATAGAATCTAAAGCAAATACCAAATCAATGACGGCTAATAAAACAACCACCACAAATAAACTAGTATACAATGGCTTGTTGTTCCCGTCTCTAATTACAAACTTCCCATCTCCATCCGTATTTCCTATAGGTAAATATTTTTTTAGAAATAAATACACTTTAGATTCATGTGGGTCAAACTGACTTTCTTCACCAGCGATAAACATTTGATAGCCGGTATACAGTAAGAATACGCCAAAAATATATAAAATCCAGGCAAATTTTGCCACCAAGGCCACACCCACAGTGATAAAAATAACCCTTAAAATAATGGCTGTTAAAATGCCAATTAATAAAACACGTGGGATATTTTTTTCTTTCACCTTAAACGCACTAAAAATAAGAATGAATACAAAAATATTATCAATACTTAAACTCCACTCCATCAAATAACCACTTAGGTATTCTAATGCTAATTTTTGCCCTTCTTCTATCCACATAAAAATAAAAAAAGCAAATGCCAACAAAACCCATAAAAAAGTTTGACGCAAAGCTTGAGCAATTGAAATGACTGAATTTTTTTTACTCAAAAATCCTAAGTCAAGTATCAATGCAATGACAATCACACATCCAAAAACTAGGTATACCAATTGATCTGTAGTCATATTATAAAGTTAACACTTACTTTGCTACACAGCAAATTGACGTTTTCGAAAATAATTCCATAGTGCAAAACCAACTATTAATAAAAGTAAGGGGCTGGCAATAATTACTAATTGCCACCATAGCCTATTATCTTCCACTTTTTGCTTATCAAGTAATCTTAAAACAACATACTTATTCCTGCTTTCCAATAAACTGATGGGTTCATTCATATAAGCAATACTATTTAAATAAAAATCATGGTTGGCAAATTGATACTCCTCAAAAGGAATCATCCCCATGGGTAAAGCACCTCTGGTTTTATCTACTTGGTTCGTAAAAATATCTGCGTCAGCAATTATTATTTGTTTTGATGTATTTACCCCAGCAGCTTGATAGGCCGCGCCTGTGTTTTTAAAAACACTGTCTTTTAAAATAGCTGAAATTCTATTGGCATACAAAGAATTGAATTTTCCTTCCAATAGAACGGCGATAGGTAAGTGGTGTCTGTTAAATGAGGCCATCTCAGACTCCTCTTTAACGCTATTTAATGAAACTAAATTGGGGGTGGCAATAATTCTACTATTGGTATCTGTTGTTAATAAAATTGTTTTCTTGATAGCTGGATTAACTAAAGTGTCAATACTGGATGGGAATAAAGACAATACTCGATCCAAATTTTGTACTAGCGGATGCCTTTCCTCACCTAATAAGAATGGATAATAAGGCCAAGGGATGCGCTGCATCATAGGGCTACCATCTCCTTGTTGCCCAATGACCATTGGCAATTTTGCACAATTTAAATCTTGTACTAAATTGCTATTCATTCTTATACCATATTTAAAAAATAAATCGTCCAAACCAAGGCCTCGATCATACGCTACATAACTTCCATCTGTTTTTTGTAAGCTATCGTATTCGGCATATAATTTATCAACAGCCCAAATAACATTTCCACCTGACATCACGTATTGATCCAATTTTAATTTATCTAATTCAGAAAACGGCTTGGTAGGCTTAATAATTAAAAGTGTTTTAATTTTTTTAGCATCTGGATATCCTTTTTGCAAATCAAATACCACTAAATTATATTGATGACGAATGGATTCACCCAAATCATTCACTGTTAAATTAGTAGCCTCTCCGTTTCCTATGGTATAAGCGATTGTGGCTACCTCTGTTCTATTTAGTAAATAAATAGCATGTGTAAATTTATATTCTAATAAAGCCTCAGCTGCATTTGCACTGGCTTCCAAGTCCTCTTCGGGAATGTCTTTTACAATATTATAAGGTTTGAAAAACTTTTTACTGCTTCTTAAATCAATGACCACAGGTTTTTGTCCCGCCACTTCTACCAACGCCCCTGGTACTAATAATTGGTCTACTCTTTTATCTGAAGCACGATCCTGCTCTTGTAATCGCTGTATAGGCAAACCCAATTTTGATAAACTATCATAAAAATGATACAACTCTTTATCCTTATACAATTTACTAGGCACTTCTATTTGCCATTGAATGTCACTGGGATTAATTTGATGAAATTGGTCTAATAAACTAGCCGTAGACTGTGCTATTTTTTTATAATAAGCAGGTAAATCCCCTCCCAAATACAAATGTATTTTGACAGGACTTTGTGCTTTTTTAATAATTTGTTTTGAACTATCACTTAGGGTATACCTATTTTCTTTTGTAAAATCTACCTGTAGTGGCCAAATAAAAGCAATATAATTCAGTATTAAAATAAATGCGATAGAGGCTACATATTTAAATTTTGCTTTAATATTTTCAAGACTTCCTATTCCAAATAGAATAAGAATAGAAATAAAATAAAATGCATCTTGTAATGAAATGACTCCTCTACTCATGGCTCGATAATGATACCCAAAGCCTAATTGTGTAATATAAAAATCATAGCCATTCTTAAAGAAGCCCATTCCACTTACCCAATCGAAACCTTTAAAAAATAACAAGCAAAGTAGTATTGAAAACAATAAGGAAACTAAATTATTCCTAGTTGCACTACTGGTATAAATTCCAATAGCTGTATACGCCGCTGCTAAAAACAATAAGCCTAGATAGCTGCCAATAGTGCCTCCCCAATCCAAACCACCTACTGCGCTTAATGCATCTAAAGCAAAGGCATATAAAATGGTTGGCAAAATGGCTACTAATACAATTAGATAAGTGCCTATAAACTTACCCCAAACCAAATGCAAAGGTCGTATAGGTAAACTTCTAATAAGTTCATAAGTACCTAATTTATACTCGTCCGAAAAACTATGCATGGTAATGGCTGGTACAAGTAGCAACAATAACCAAGGCGCAAAGTCAAAATAAACTTGCAAAGAGGCATAGCCAAAATCTAGAATATTGTAATTAGGTAAAATAAATAATACCAGGCCATTAATCAATAAATAAAAACCAATGATTAAATAACCAGTGATACCGCTAAAATATTGCACCCATTCTTTTTTGCATATTGCCCACATAGGCCAAAGCTACAAAAAAAATGCCCCGTGTTAACGGAGCATTCAATATTATAATAATCTTATGATTAAACCCTTTTATTTTAAAGCGCGTTCACTAAACAGCAAAACTGTCTCCGCAGCCACAACTTCGGCTGGCATTGGGATTGTTAAAGAAAAATCCTTTTCCATTCAATCCATCAGAAAACTCTAATTCGGTATTCACCAAATACAAAAAGCTTTTTAGATCGGTCACAATTTTTACCCCATTGTCTTCGAAAACCTGATCCATGGGTTTGATTTCATTGTCAAAATCTAATTTGTAACTCAAACCAGAACAACCGCCACCCACAACCCCTACTCTTAAAAAATAGCTTGCATCTCCGGTCACACCAGCGTCTTGCATTAACTGCAATACCTTGGCCTTTGCCTTAGCACTAACGTAAATAGAATTTTCTTGGGCTACTTCGCTCATGGTATTAAAATCTTAATGCTTAGATGTACTATTTAAACATGACTTTGTTCAAATACCAATTCCGCTAAACCATTTTTTACACGGAAATCATTGATCGCTGCTTTAATAGCATCTTCTGCCAAAACAGAGCAGTGAATTTTAACGGGAGGCAAATTTAATTCCTCTACTAAATCCATATTGTCAATTTTAACAGCCTCGTCAATTGATTTTCCTTTTAACCACTCTGTAGCTAGAGAAGAAGAAGCAATAGCAGAACCGCAACCAAATGTTTTAAATTTTGCATCGGTAATAACGCCAGTAGCTTCGTCCACTTCAATTTGCAAACGCATTACGTCTCCACACTCTGGAGCACCTACTAATCCTGTACCAACACTTTTAGAAGATTTATCTAATGTACCTACGTTTTTAGGATTAGAATAATGATCGATTACTTTATCTGAGTATGCCATTTTATTTTTATTTTATATTTTCAAAATTATTAAAAAAATTCGAAACTAGTGATGCGCCTTTTGTTTAATGATGTGCCCATTGAATCGCGTCAATGTCAATGCCCTCTTTAAACATTTCCCATAAAGGACTCATTTCTCTTAGTTTTAAAACAGTATCGGTTACCGCTTTAATAGTAAAATCAATTTGCTCTTCGGTAGTGTATCTGCCTAATCCAAAACGAAGTGAACTATGTGCTAAATCGTCACCTAAACCCAATGCTTTTAAAACATAGCTAGGTTCTAATGAAGCTGATGTACAAGCAGAACCAGAAGACAATGCGATGTCCTTGTTAAAGCCCATCATCAAACCTTCTCCTTCCACATATTTAAAAGAGATATTACTTACATGCGGTAAACGGTGCGCTGGATTTCCATTCACATACGTCTCGTCAATTACCTTTAAGGCATTTTCTAACTTGTCTCTTAATTTCGAAATTCTTTCTGTATCCGAAGCCATTTCTAAACGTGCTAACTCACATGCTTTTCCAAAGCCTACAATACCAGGCACATTTAAAGTTCCACTACGCATGCCTCTTTCATGTCCACCGCC
>CAINFN010000141.1 GCA_903848125.1 uncultured Bacteroidota bacterium | reverse complement strand
GCCGGATACATCAACGGTAAATTATCTGTCTGCTCAAACGAACCATAAATGAGTGGTAGATTATGTCGCCACTTGTCTAACGTCAGCATAAAGTGGACTAAAAAAGGTCTAAATTAGTAGAGAGTTTATTATATAATTTAATGGACATTAGTGTTATTTTTAAGAATAATTATTTAGGGCCAATCGACTAGCTTATATAGCGGTTGAACTTATATGTATATCAATTTTAAGGATACCAAATCGTATATTTACGGATAAATACGGATATAAATATTTGCGATTATCAGATATCTTATCGTATATTTACGGATAAATAGGGATATAATGAGCTTGATAATAAACAACCTACAACTTGACTTAGGCATGAAAATCATGTCTGAACTATCTAAAATTGACCGTTTTGATGCTACTTGGTCAAATATTGAAAAAAGAGAAGGTAGTACATTAATGCAGTTAAAAAGTATAGCAACGGTTAAAAGTGTAGGAGCTTCTACAAGAATTGAAGTTTCCAAAATGACTGATGACGAAGTAAGTGTTTTAATTAATAATATAAACATCTCTTCTTTTGAAGAAAGAGACCAACAAGAAGTGGTAGGTTATTTTGAAACCTTAGATACAATTACTGAAAATTATGCATCAATTGGAATTACAGAAGGTCAAATTAAGAGCTTACATAATCTCTTAATGAAATATAGTGTAAAAGATGCATGGCATAAAGGTGAATACAAACAAGTTAGTAATTCTGTTGACGCCAATTTGCCTGATGGTACAAAACAAACCATTTTCAAAACAACTGAACCTGGAATTCAAACTCAGGACGCAATGTTACGTTTGGTTGAATGGTACAATAGTGATGAAGAAACATTGCCTTTGGTAAAAGACGCATTATTTGTTTATGAATTTTTAAGCATCCATCCATTTCAAGATGGTAATGGTCGATTAAGCAGATTATTAGCTAGTTTACTTTTATTGAAGAATGGTTATTCATGGATACAATATGTAAGCTTTGAACATGAAATTGAAAATAGAAAATCTGAATACTACAAAGTATTAATGGATGCGCAAAAAAACAGACCTGGAGAAAACGTAACAAAATGGCTTTATTTTTTTTCAAGCTGCCTAAATAATATTCAAAGTAATTTGTTGTTGAAATTAGAAGAAAGTAAAAAAGTAAGTGAAGCACTCACTCCTCGTGAACAAAGAATTCATTTCTTTATACAAAATCATGCAGGATGCAGTTCAGGAGCTATCTCAACTAAATTAGACATTCCACTTCCAACTGTGAAGAAAACCCTCATTGAATTATTAAATAAAAAAGTAATTACTAAAGAAGGTGTTGGAAGAGCAACTGGATATTATTCATTATAAACGCTTAATCCACCATCCCCTCCATCAATCCACTATGGAATACTTTTAACCCCTCATCCTCAAACCTACCAAAGTAGTTTTGGGTGGTCTTTAAATTGGAGTGGCCTAATGCTTCTGAAATATATGCAAGGAGGGCGTTGTTGTTTTTTTGAATAGTTGCAAAGCAGTGTCTTGCTACGTAGCTAGTTACTTTTAAGCTTAGCCCTAATTCAATACCAACTCTTGTAAGTCTTTTATTGGTATTTCTAACAAAGGTCTTTATATGATCATACTCTTGCTGTGGGGTAAGACCATGTTTTAATATTGGGAATATATAATCCTCTTTCTTTTTTGATTTATTCCCCCTTTTCTTAATGATGTATAATAAATTCTCATCCAAAGGGACCATTATAGGGAGGCTACTGTTCTTTGTTATGCGTTTAGTTTTAGCACGTCTAAATTCAATAAAGTCTCCATTAATATTACCATACTTTAGTAAGGCAATATCCTTGAAGTTCATTCCATTACTAATAAAGCTAAATACCCAATAATCCAATGCTATTGCATCTCCTTCTCTTTTGGCAGTATAATTTATAATTAGCTTTATTTCCTCCTTTTTTAAAGTCCTGCTAATTTTTTGCGGTGCTGGAATGGTGTATTTTTTGAAAGTATCTTTAGAAGAGTAAGTATACAAAATCAAAGTATTGAACTAGAATTCCAAGCAGTTACCATTGACCAAGCCAATGTATATTTTAAAAGCATGCTACTGTATTCAGTTCAAAATTCCGAAGAAGAAACTATTAAAAAGGTAGCCTTTAAGTTTATTAGCAACAAGGACTTAATGCAAGCATTGGTTAGAACCGTGGAAGGAAGCATTAGAGCTTATGTGGCTACAAAGCGTCAAGCCGAAGTATTAACTGCCAGAAGAGAAATTGTTGACTTTGTAAAAGAACAAATTGATAATAGTTTAGAGGAATGGGGTTACCATTTACAAGACCTTCAAATTAATGACATCACTTTTGATCAAGTGGTAATGGAAAGTATGAGTAAGGTGGTGGCAAGTAATAATTTAAAGGCAGCCGCTGAAAATGAGGGTCAAGCCTTATTAATTACAAAAACTAAAGCAGCCGAGGCCGAGGGTAATTCAATTAAGATATCGGCACAGGCCGAGAAAGAGGCTGCTCAATTAAGAGGTCAAGGTGTGGCGCTATTCAGACAAGAAGTAGCTAAGGGTATGACAGAGGCTGCTGAGGAGATGAAACAGGCTAATTTAGATACCAATGTGATCCTATTTAGTATGTGGACGGAAGCCATCAAGAACTTTGCAGAATATGGTAAAGGCAACGTGATATTTTTAGACGGTAGCCCCGATGGCATGGATAGAACTATGAAACAAATGATGGGACTAATTACTAAGAAAGACAAAGAATTAGGCTCCTAAGCGAATATTTTTTCTAAAGCTTATTTCCAGCCTCCGCCTAATACCTTATACATAGTAGCAATAGCCATTAGTTGATTCTTTTTAGATTCAACCAATTCTAACCTTGCTGACAAGGCTTCTTTTTGAGCCATTAGTACTTCTAAGTAATTAGCTCTGGTCGATTTAAATAATTCATTTGATAGCGCTACAGAGCTGTTCAATGCGCCTACTTCCTGTGCTTTTAATTGATACGCTTTTTCTAAATTTTGGATATTAGATAATTCATTAGTCACTTCTACATAGCCATTTAAAATAGATTTTTGATAATTATATAGCGCTTCTATTTGATAAGCATTGGCATTGTTAAACTCTGCCTTAATGCCCGCTCTATTGATTATAGGCATAACCAAATCGCCCGCTAGTGAATACATCAATGATTGAGGTGTAGTAAACAAGTAGGAAGCTTTAAAAGCTTGAAAACCCATGCCACCATTGATATTTAGAGAAGGATAAAATTCTGCTTTTGCTACTTGTACATCACATTTTGTGGCAAATAATTCTAATTCAGCTTGTTTAATATCAGGTCTATTTTTTAATAAGTCCGAAGGAATACCTACTTGCATGAATTTTGGCGTAAGGCTATTAAAGGCCATCTTATCTCTTTCTATTTTTTGAGGATACCTAGCCAATAAAAAATTTATTTTGTTTTCACTCTCTACTATTTTTTGTTGAATACCAAAAGCTAGGGCTTGCGAATTAAATACTTGTGCTTCAAATTGTTTTACAGCTAACTCAGTAACAACCGCTGCCTCTTTTTGTACTTTAACTATTTCTAAAGCATTTTTTTGAATAACAATTGTCTCTT
>CAINFN010000140.1 GCA_903848125.1 uncultured Bacteroidota bacterium | reverse complement strand
GGATAAAAAAATAAAATTATTCTTTATCCTGCTTCCACCATTTGATAGCAACATAGCTAATAATGGCAAATGGCATGGCTGCTAAATACAGAATGCCAGCATTAAATCCTTTTCCTGCTTCTTGGCCAATTTGAGCAGCTGTTTTGGTACAAATGGAACATTGTGCCATGGCAGTACTCACTAATAATTGAGTCAGTAGTAAAAACGAAATACGTTTCATATAACTATGCGTTAAATAATTTAAAGCAACCTATTTTAAATCAAAGGGGTAATAAAAAAACCCCGATTCGGTTGGGGGTCTTTATTACAAAGTATTAAGCTTTTACTTTAGGTGCTTTTTCAGCTTTTGCTGGCTTAGTTGTTTTTTCTACTTTAGCTGCTACTGCTTTTGCGCCTTTGCTAGCCACTTTATGTGGTCTGCTTACGCCAAAAGAACCTTTAAATCTTTTTCCTTTAGCTGTTTTTTTATCTCCTCTTCCCATGTTCTTGTTTTTTGTTAATTGGTGATTGAATGGCAAAAATAAAAAAACCCTCGCACATACGAGGGTTTTATTTCAAAATCTTAGTATTAAGCTGTTTTTAGCGCAAAAACTACAATTTGCCACTTAATTCTTTACCAGCTTTAAATTTAGCAACTTTTTTAGCTTTGATTTTGATAGCAGCTCCAGTTTGAGGGTTACGGCCCATACGAGCAGCACGCTTAGAAACTGAAAATGTACCAAATCCTACTAAAGTTACTTTATCTCCTTTTTTCAAGGCTTTTGTAACTGCTTCGATAAATGCATCAACTGCTGCATTTGCTTGTGTTTTTGCGATCTCTGCATTGTCAGCAATGTGAGCGATCAATTCTGCTTTGTTCATAGATGTGTTTTTTATAAGTTTAAAACGATGTAACAAATTTATTAGCTTTTATCAATTGAAAAAATATTTTTTTCAAAATATCATTTTTATTTTTCCCTTGAAACCCTTAAATAGTAAGGATTTCAACATAAAAAGTGATAATTGTTAGTTTTAGGTAGCGTTGTAAAAATGAATGAAACCCTTGCTGGTATTGATTCTCATTGATAATGGCCTGAAATCTAGGCCAGTGCTGGCTTTCCCGATTTTAAAGTATCCACAATCAATTCACAATCTGCATTTGGGTACAAAAATAGAAGCATTTTTCACCCCAATTGAGTCTTATCTGCTCTAAATGGGTGGTCGCGTGAAGTGTATGATAGGCCTGCAATTGCTCTAGATGGGGGGTAAAAAGTTGCATGGTATAGGTAGGCTCTTGATCGGAATTGACAGTTAACTGATACCATTTAATTTCTTCAAAACAACCAGTGGCTTGAATCATTGGAATAAAATTTTCTTTCATCCATTCTTTCCAGATCAATTCAACGGCTTCATTAATTTGAAAACTGATATTGTATACTTGCATAGCTTACTTTTTTAATTCTAAAACAATAGGGCAGTGGTCGCTGTGTTTAACCAAAGGTAAAATGGTGGCCATTTTAAGCTTGGGTAATAATGCTTCAGAAGCACATAAATAATCTATTCTCCAACCTTTATTTTGCAATCTAACTGTTGGGAAACGTTGACTCCACCAAGAATAGGCACCTGTCGCAGTTGGGTTTAATTGTCTAAAGCTGTCAATCCAACCATTACTTAAAAATTGGTCCATCCATGCTTTTTCGTCAGGTAAAAAACCAGATGATTTTTTATTTCCTTTTGGATCATGAATGTCTATGTCTTGATGTGCAATATTATAATCTCCAGCTACGATTATATTAGGACGAGTTTTTTTTAACTCTTGTATGTAAGTGTAAAATTCTTTTAACCATTGGTATTTATAATTTTGTCTTTCTTCTCCACTGGTACCAGAGGGGAAATAGGCATTCACAATACTAATGTCACCAATGTCCACTCTAACAACTCTTCCCTCTGCATCACTCATTGTATAGCCATTGCCATATACAATTAAATCTGGCTTTTGCTTGCTAAAAATGGCTACCCCACTGTATCCTTTTTTTTGTGCAGCATACCAAGCGACATGATATCCCATAGAGGTAAATAAACTGATATCAATATCAGTTTCTGCCGCTTTTGTTTCTTGAACACAAAATACATCTACTGGGTTTTCAATCAACCACTCTATTAAACCTTTTTTTATAGCAGCCCTAATTCCATTTAAATTATAACTTACAACTCTCATTTTTATTTTATTTAAGCAGGGCGTTGGAATATTTCACTAAAAGCAATTAATAATAATAAGTTGGTAAGTGTACTTGGATTTTTTTTATCTGTCAATACCATTTGTGTAGGTTTTTTATTTCCTTCCACTACCATGATGATCTTACCATCTAAACTAATCGTTTTTAAATCAGTATCATAATTAATTTTTATAGAAAATTCATGGCCCAACAAATTACCTTCAATTGATTTAGCATTTGTAATTGGTTGTTTTGCAATAAAAGTACCAAGGGAGAAAGTTTTGGAAGAATCATATCCGTTGTATACTTTATCGGGGTAGTAAAATTTATCTTGTTCAACATTATTTTCTTTCACCATAAATGCACCAATACGCTCATTTTGCTGGTAGATATGGTGTAAGCTATCCGGTAAAAATTTAATTCCAAATATTTTATCATTGTTGTTTACATATTCACTATTAAATTCAATGTATGCTTCAAGCGTGTAGTCAATATCTTCATGTACGTTTCTTAAAGGCTGAATGACCTGATAATATTCATTATTATTATAAAAATATTTTGATTTTCGAATTTGCTCAATGACTTCTCTAAATGGATTGTCTATGGACCTGTCTTTTACATTTATTTTATTTATGCCCGCTTCTGGAATTTTTAAAATTTGTACATTGTTATTACAGCTATAAGAAATAAATTTTTTTGTGGTATCAAATAAAATTCTTGGCTGATTGTGTATAAAGGGCATCCAATAATTATCTGTAGCATAGGCCTTGGGCATTTTAGCTTCCAAATATTCCATATTATCCATATTGGGTGATAGCAAACTAATTGCTTTGGCAATGCCTTCAAACACATTGCTAGGAACACTTCCAGTAGTATTTATTGCATAGCCCATACCTAAAGAGAGTATTGGGAGTATGCCAATGAGTAGTGTTTTACCAAAAAGTTTTTCTTGCTTTTGATTGTAAATATTACAAGCAATATACCAAATAGAATGAATGCTGTCTTTTTTTAATTCAGGTATGGGAGCTAACTTATTCTCATACACAAATTCGGGGTCTAATTCATACAATTCTAAATAAGCATGATAAGGATAAGCTCTGCTATTAGACCAATCTACCACTAGCTTACCTATTTGACTCTGTTTATTTAATGTTTTGTATTGGGGTAAAATGGTTAGTTCTCTTTGTAAATCTAATTGCGCAAATAAACCAGTATCAAGTGCATTTAAAATGGAATTATTATTAGTAGGAAGATGCCAATAAATAGCTTTTGGATGGATGGTAGAATAGGTTTGAATTTGCTCTAAGACTACTTTATTTTGGCCAAAGCCAACTATGCTTATGCATAACGATAGTAGTAGTTGTAAAAAAGTATTTAAAAGTTTCATGGTCATGTAAAATTGACCTTTCAAATTTAACTAATTTAATGTACCCGGCTTAATTATTTTATTCTAACTTCAGTATATTGTATATCAACTTTCAACAATTTATTAATGTCTTCTAGTACCAAACAAAGAATTATTCCTGCTACAAAGCAGTATGATTTAGAAGGCCCTAAGCCAAGGATGAATGAATTTAAATTCGCCCTTAAAATATTTATACAATTCATCAAGGGGTTTAGAACCTTACATTTCGTTGGGCCTAGTGTAACTGTATTTGGATCGGCTCGATTTAAAGAAGATAATCCATATTATATTAAAGCCCGTGAAATTGGCAAACGTATTGCTGAGCTTGGCTTTACAACCATGACAGGAGGTGGGCCAGGTATTATGGAGGCAGCCAATAGAGGCGCCTTTGAAAATGGAGGTACATCGGTTGGGTGCAATATTAAATTACCATTTGAGCAACATATCAATCCTTACACTCAAATCTCACTTACTTTCAATTATTTTTTTATAAGAAAAGTTTTGATGGTAAAATATTCCTATGCTTTTATTATCATGCCAGGTGGATTTGGTACTCAAGATGAATTTTTTGAAACCCTTACATTGGCTCAAACCAAAGTGATCAATGATTTTCCTATTGTTGTGATGGGTAAAGAATATTATCAACCCCTTCATCATTGGATGGATCATATGATTGCAGCAGGTACCATTGTAGCTGAGGATAAGAAATTTATGTTATTTACAGACAGCGTAGATGAAGCCATAGAACACATTAGTAAATATGTTCGCAAAAACTATGTTGTTAAACCACGTAAACGTTTATGGTGGTTGTTTGAAAAAAGATAAGAAATAAAAAAAGGAACTTATTGTTAGGTTCCTTTTTTATTTATAAAGTATTTAATAAAATATCATCAATCAATCACAGGCTGTAACCATCTAGTGATATACTCTAAAGGTTTATCTTT
>CAINFN010000139.1 GCA_903848125.1 uncultured Bacteroidota bacterium | reverse complement strand
TGTGCCACCTATTGGATGGATAAAAGCAATACGTAATGGCATTGGTATGTCTATGGAACAATTAGGCAAAAAACTTTCCATTACCAAGCAAGGGGTTATGGATATTGAGAAACGTGAAAAGGAAGGCGCAATCACTATTAAGTCGATGCAAGAGATTGGAAAGGCCATGGATACGCAATTTGTTTATGGGTTTGTACCTAAAGCAGGTAGTTTGGAGCAAATGATAGAATACCGCGCTTTAGAAATTGCTTCAAAAATTGTAGAACGAACTTCCACTACAATGAAATTAGAAGACCAAGCAAATTCAAAAGAGCGTATTGAAAAAGCAATCAAGGAAAGAGCTACAGAAATTATTAACAAAACGCCTAAAATTTTATGGGACTAAATTTAATATACAATGATGGCCAAACTCCGCTTGATGAAGATGAAAAAGAAGGTCTATTAATTAAGTCTATTGCTACAAGAGGCGAATTGGACGAATTTGAACAACAGAATATTGAAGATGCTATACAGTGGAGTTTATCTAGGAAATTTAAATATGATCAAATCCTAACTGAACCGTTTATTCTAGCGCTTCATAAAAGAATGTATGGAAGGGTTTGGAGTTGGTCTGGCGAATACCGAAAAACAAATAAGAATATTGGGGTTGACAAATTAGATATACCCGTGGCATTAAGATCATTAATAGATGATGCTTCCTATTGGCTTGAACATAATGTATATGAACCAGATGAATTTGCAATAAGATTCAAACACAGATTGGTTAGCATACATTGCTTTCCAAATGGCAACGGACGTCATAGTCGTATGATAGCTGATATTATCATTGAAAAAATCTATCAGCTACCAGTTTTTTCTTGGGGAGGTGCTAGTCTTTCCGAGGACATGGATATAAGAGCGCAATACCTTAAAGCAATAAGAAAAGCTGATAAGGGTGAGTTTGATTTACTGTTTAAATTTGCAAGATCCTAATATCAAAAAAGCAGACCGTTAATGCCTGCTTTTTATAACTGCTATATTATTCTCAAGAATAACACTGTAGCGAGACCGGGATTTGAACCCGGGACCTCAGGGTTATGAAGATTTTACAAAAAAAAGAAGGCGTTGATTTGTAATTAGTTATGTTTTGATAAAACCGAAAACGACCGATTTGGACCGAATTCAAGGGGTGTTTTCCTCACACAGGGGTTACTTCATAAATTAAAGAAATAAATAATTATTTCGTAACGTTTAAAATTAGCGAGTCCACACCAAAAGAGGTGAAAATGCCAAAGCCATTTTGGATATTCGTAACAGGATTTGTAATGTTTAAAGAACTCGTACCTGTTGAATTGTACAATGCTGCATATTCTATATTTGCTTTATATAAATAAACATGATATAGTCCATAATAAGAGAACGAGTTAAATGATAAAGAAGCAGTATTTTCTTGAGTTGGGGGTCTTGAAAATCTAGGTCTTTGATTGGCGGTATCACTACTAATAGAAACAAGTGTGGATTCTATACATTTAGCAGCTATGAAATAATAGCTTTGGTCATTGTTGGTCCAAGAGTAAACAACAGGACTAGGAAAAGTCATTCCAGGGGTAAATCTAGAGCCAAATTGAGGAATGGCAAGTGAAGCAGCACTTTCAGTTAAGCCTATAGGCTTTGATGGCACAATAGTCTCTGCTGAAATTGGCATATTGTTATAAGTAAATGATAATTTATAATCATTCCCTTCTTTAACTATTTTAGTAGTGTCTTGATAAATGCCATTTCCTATTCCTTTTAAAGTACTAGGT
>CAINFN010000138.1 GCA_903848125.1 uncultured Bacteroidota bacterium | reverse complement strand
CCTGTTAAAATATTCAATGCCAATCCGCAGCCTGCAATATTGCCAATGTTAAAAGCGAAGCCACCTAACACCACCAATAAAGAAAGTAAATGGCCTAGTCCAGGAAATAATTCATTGGCAATTTCTTGCGCGCGCATGCCACTTAAAGTAATGGCGCGCCAAATATTTATTTGTGCACCAAAATCTAAAATGATAGAAAGTAAAATAACAAAACCAAAACTGGTAATAAGTTGTTCGGTGTAAAAAGAGGTTTGCGTTAAAAAACCAGGACCTATCGAGGAGTTGGCCATTAAAAAAGCTGCCCCTAAACTTAGGCCAGTCATTGATTTTAAAGGTGTACTTGTTTTAGACATGCTTGATTTCAATTGCATTATTTTTTAAGCACTGATGCAAAGCAGTGGCAATTGATATTGCATTGGGTCCATCCCCATGCAAGCAAACTGTAGAGGCTTCTATATTAATTGGGGTGCCATGAACTGTGTCTACTTTTTTATCTAAAATTATTTTAAGTACCTGCTCGCATGCTTCATTGGTATCTTCAATCATCGCATGATCTAGGTATCTGGGTGTTAATTGACCATCTTGCTGATAAGTTCTATCCGCAAAAACTTCATTCGCAAATGGTTGTCCCATTATTTTTGCTTGTGTAATCGTATGACTTCCACTTAATCCATAAATAATTATATCTGGATCAATGGCTTGAATGGTTTGAATAAAAATTTTACTTAAGGAGGCATCTTTTGCACAATCATTATACAAAGCGCCATGTAATTTAACATGATGTAAACTAGCACCTAATGGTAGTGCAATTCTTTCAAATACATACATTTGTTCAGCGATGAGTTCTGCTAATTCTAGTAACGAAACCATTTGTGAAATTCTGCCAAAATTTATTTTATCTGCATAACCAGGATGAGCGCCAATTGCAACGTTATGTTGTAATGCTAGTTCAATTGTTTTTTTTATGGTATCGGTATTGCCTGCGTGAAATCCACATGAAATATTTGCACTACTTATAAAAGGCATGAGGGCTGCTTCATTTCCCATACCTTCTCCCATATCACAGTTTAGGTCAATGGTTAAACCCTTGTTGAATTTGTTGGTATAGTTGATGTGCGGTGTTGACATTGGTTAAACTAAAATGAAAGGATGAATCATTTTTTAATTGAGCAAACCTGGGTAAATCTACCAAAATAATTTGACCCAAATTCGCATAACCCCCAATGGTTTGATGATTGGCCATCAAAACCATGAGCGATCCATTGGGCAAAAGTTGTAATGTGCCTCTTGTTACAGCAGCCGACAAGTATTGATTGGGTTGATTTAAATGAAGCGTCGGCCCTTTTAATAAATAACCCATTCTATTGGCTTGAAGTGTGGTAAAAAAGGGCTGTGTTAAAATTTTAGTTATTGAATCTTCTGTTAAATCATTCCAAGCGGGGCCTGGGATAAACCGAATAGGAGCAGGAGAAAAAATAGTTGTTTGCATAGACGCAATGAAAGCCTTGTCAATGGTGTATTTGGAAACAGCAAGCTGTGTCAAGGGGGTGATATCATACGCTGTATCTTTTTGAAGCGAAGTAGTAGCAAAGCTTTGGCTTTCCAACCAAGCTGGGGCATTTATTTTTCCTTGAATGGACAAATAAGCAAAACTACCTTCAATTGGTTTTAGAAATTGCAACACATCATTTTCAACAACTTGAAATGGTTTATTTAGTTCAATACTTTTTTCATTTACTACCGGAACAAAATTGGCGCCAGTAATACAGATGGTATAATTACTAGTAAAAGAAAAGCTACTTGCAGGAAAGTGTAATTCAAAAACAGGGTAGTCCAAAGGATTGTTAACTAATGCATTTGCTAATTGAGCCGATAAATAATCAATACATCCATTTACTTGTATGCCTAAGTGCTGAAAACCATACCTTCCTTGGTCTTGAATGGTGTCTGCCATTCCTTTTTTTATAATTTTGATGGACATATACCATGAAGTTAATTAGATAATCAGAAAAAATTGAAACCAAATTTTAAGCTTCATTTCATCATTTCTATTTATCCCCTATACTTATTCTGTTAATTAATTGTTACCGTTTTTTAAAAATGAACACCATCTAGCTAAATTGATAAAAGTCAATTTTAGCCCTAAAATCATCATTAATAGTCCATTAGAAAGAAGCTTTTGGCTTACAAAACCTCTAAATAGTAGCCCATTTTGGCCTACTTTTAATATATAAAAGGATATAAATCAATTACTTGTAATAACAAGTAAAAATTCTTTAACTTTTTCTTGTGTTTTATGAAAATATGTCTTAAATTTAAGCTTCGAATTTTTAATTTACATATCAATCAAAAAAAAACGATTATGCAAAAACGCATTTTACAACAAATGATTATAATCCCTATTTTATTGTGGGGACTATTTTCAAATGCACAAACTAAAACCATTTCTGGTAAAGTTGTCTCTGCAAACGATGGCCAAGCTGTCGCAGGAGCTTCTGTTTCAGTAAAAGGTCAAAGTGGTAGTGCAATATCTAAAGCAGATGGTACTTTCACTATTTCTGCAAATGGTGCTACTACATTAGTAGTAAAATCTTTAAACTTTGATACGAAAGAAGTAGCTGTTGCAGCTGGTTCAGCTTCGGTTACCATTAGTTTAACAGAGTCTTCTAACAAACTTAACGAAGTAGTTGTTACAGCGTTAGGTATTAAGCGTGAGAAAAAAGCGTTGACTTATGCATCACAACAAGTTAGTGGTGATGAATTAAGAGTAGCTGCTTCTCCCAACTTTATGGAAGCTTTGAGCGGTAAAGCTGCAGGTATCAATATAGAGACTAGTGCTTCTGGTGCTGGTGGATCTACTAAAGCTGTATTAAGAGGTGCAAAATCTCTTTTAGGTACTTCTGAAGCATTGTATGTAATCGATGGGGTTCCAATGGTGAACAACAAAGGTGCTCAACCAGGTTCTTATGGTGGAACTGACCAAGGTGATGGTCTTTCTTCTATCAACCCTGACGATATCGAAAGCGTAAACGTATTAAAAGGTGCTAACGCATCTATTTTATATGGTAGCCAAGGAGCGAATGGTGTTATCTTAATTACTACTAAAAAAGGTAAATCTGGAAAAGTAGCAGTTAACTTTAACTCAAGCACAGTTTTTGATCAAGTTTCAGGTTTACCTGATTTCCAATACAACTATGGTACGCCATCAGGTTCTGGAGATTATAGCTGGTCAAAAGTTCCAGGTTCTTATCAAAAAGACTACATTAAAGATTTCTTCCAAACAGGTGTAAACGCTACAAATGGTGTTTCTGTTAGTGGTGGATCTGATAAAACAACGGCTTATTTCTCTTATGCTAACTCTACAGTTACAGGAGTAATGCCAACAAATACTTATGATAAAAACGTTGTTACTTTAAATCAATCAACTAAATTTTTAGATGATAAAATGACTTTAAGTTCAAGTGTAATTTTCACAAGTGAAAAATCTTACAACCGTCCAGGTGCTGGTTATTACAATAACCCATTGACTGGTTTGTATTTATTTGCTAGAGAAAGAGATTTTGCTGGTTACAAAGCCAACTATTCTACTTTTAATTCTGCTAGAAATATGGATCAAATGAGCTGGTATTCAACTGAAGAGAAGCAAAACAACCCTTTCTGGGAATTAAACAAAGACTCTAAACTTCAAACTAAAAATCGTGTTATTGCAAACGTTAAATTACAATATGACATTGCTAAGCATTTGAAGTTTGAAACAAGAGCAAACATGGATTACAATGATGTATTAAACGATAACCGTTATGCAGCAGGAGGAAACTCTGTAAGTGTAAGTCCTAATGGTACTTGGAACTACTCTAGATACAATGACAAATCTGTTTATGCAGATGGAATTTTATCTTACAACAATACATTTGGTAACTTTACTTTAAATGCATTGGCTGGAGCTTCTTATACTAAGAATACTTTTGGAGATGGTATGAGCGTAGGTAATGGTACTGTTTCTTTACAATACCCTAACTTCTTCTCTTTCTCTAACATGCCTTATAACGTTATGTTTAACTCAACTTATAGCAGAACTATTAAGGAAGGTTTATTTGCGAATGCTTCTATTGGATGGAAGGATATGGTTTACTTAGATGTATCAGCTAGAAATGACTATGCTTCTACATTGGCTTTAACTGGTAACCAATCTTACTTATATCCTGCATTTGGTGCGTCTGCAATCATCAGTCAAATGATGACTTTACCTGAAGTAATTTCTTTCTTTAAAGTAAGAGCTTCTCATTCTCAAACAGGTAATGAGGTTCCTTACAACGTGGTAAACCCTTACAACTCTATCGGTGGTGCGGGTGGACCTTCTGGAATTGGTGGTATCAACAGAAACACTCAAGTTCCATTTACAACTTTGAATCCTGAGATTATCACAGGTGATGAGGCTGGATTTGAAATGAGATTCTTAAAAGGTAGAATTGGACTTGATTTCACTTACTATAATGATGTAAGTACAAATCAATTCTTAAGTTTAGCTGCTCCTTCTGGTTCTGGTTATACTTCTTATTATGTTAACGCTGGTAAAATTGTGAACAAAGGTTATGAGATTACTGTTGACGCTGATATCATTAAAACTGATAAGTTAAAGTGGAAATCTTCAATCAACTTAGCACACAATGAAAACCAAATCGTTGAATTGATTGCTTCTCAACCTAACTATACAATTGGTGGTGATGATGAAGGATTTAACTCTCAAATCAGAGCAGGTGGTTCTTTCAATGACGTATATGTTTACGACTTTGCTAGAGACGCAAGCGGTAGAATTATTTTAAGTGCTGCTGGTGTTCCAACTAAAGCTGCTACTCAAACTAAGGTCGGTAACGTTAACCCTGATATGATTGCAGGTTGGAATAACAGTGTAACTTTTGGTAATTGGTTTGCTAGTGCTTTAATCAACGGTAAGTTTGGTGGAGTTGCTTTCTCTAAAACAGAAGCATTCTTAGATTCTTATGGAGTTAGCCAACGCACTGCTGATGCAAGAGCTGCATCTACTATGCCAATCAATGCTGTATCTAGTACAGGTACTGCAGTAACTTCTATTGATCCAGTAATTTACTATAGTGCAGTAGGAGATAGAAATAAAATTATGTCACCTTACATCTACTCTAGAACTAACGTTAGATTAGGTCAATTGTCATTAGGTTACAACTTTAAAATGAAAGACGGTATCATTAAAAATGCTGCAGTTTCATTTGTAGGAAGAAACTTATTCTTCTTGTCAAAAGTTGCTCCATTTGATCCTGAACAAGCGATGAGTACAGGTAATGGAATGCAGTCAAATGATGTGTTCGCTATGCCAGCAACAAGATCATTCGGCTTCAACGTAAAATTGACTTTCTAATAAAGAATAAAATATAAATTAATTACATTATGAAAAAAATATTAATTGCATCAATGATGCTGGTAGTTTTTGGATCTTGTACAAAAGATTTCGAAGCAACCAATCAGAATCCAAATCAGATCTCAGATGTTCTTTTAAAACAAGACTTTAATCTGGTAGGATCTCCATTCTCAGGTTATTTATTTAACCTATTCGGTCACCAAGTTGAAGAGGATCTTTGTTATGATTCTTGGATGGGTTACATGAATACCCCTACAGATTTCGTAGGTAACGTAAACAATACTACCTATTATATCCGTTGGAACTCTTATTGGGGACGTATTTATGGTAGCGTTATGTCACCAACTAAGCAAACAATTGCTTTAGCTGGAACTAACAACCTTCCTTTATTCGCTACTTGGGCTAAATTAATCAGAGTAATCGCTATTTCTAAATTAACTGCCATTCATGGTCCAGTTATCTATAGCAAATATGGTTCTACTGATGCTAGCATCGCTTACGATAAAGAGTCAGATTTATACACTCAATTGTTTGCTGATTTAGATGCGGTTCAAACAGATTTCGCAGCTAATAAAGCTTACACAGGTTTCAAAGCATTTGACCCTAGCTTTAAAGGAAGTATTCCTGCTTGGCAAAAAGTGGTTAACTCTATGAGATTGCGTTTAGCTATGCGTATTTCTAAAGTGGCTCCTGCTCTTGCAAAAACTCAAGGTGAAAAAGCCATTGCTGATCCAGCTGGTTTAATTACTGCCAACGCTGATAACTTCTTAGTTTCTTTAAACGGAAACATCATGCCAGTTGCACAAATTTGTTACCAATGGGATGACACTCGTATGGGTGGAGTAATTGAGCAATTCATGGTGGGTTACAATGACGGTAGAATTTCTAAATACTATGCGCCATTAGGTACTGCTTCTTTAGCTGCTGACCATCCTGCTTTACCTTACAAAGGTATTCGTAACGGATCTTGGAATTTAGCTAAAGCTGATAAAGTTCCTTTCTCTAAAGTATCTAACGATTTCAACTCTGTTCAAACAAGACGAGCATTTACTGCTTCAGAAACTTATTTCTTATTAGCAGAAGCTGCTTTAAGAGGTTGGACTGGTGCTGGTGTTGCTAAAACAAACTATGAGAATGGTGTTAAATTGTCTTTTGCTGATTGGGGAGCAAGTGGAGCTGATGCTTATTTAGCTGATGCAACTAGCAAACCAATTGCTTATGTAGATCCAACTGATGCTGCATCTGTAAAAATCAATCCTAAGGCGATCAATAGTGTTGCAGCTGCATCTACTATGACCATTGCTTGGGATGAGGCAGCTTCTAACGAAGTGAAACTTGAAAAAATCATGACTCAAAAATGGTTGTCATTATTCACTAATACTTTAGAAGCATGGTGTGATTTCAGAAGAACTGGATATCCTAAGATTCCAGTTGTTGGTAAAAATGATAGCAATGCTGATTGGGGAGTTATTCCTGCTGATCAGTTTATCAAAAGAATGCCATTTATCAACGGTGAAAGAACTGGTAACACTGATGCTGTAAATGCTGCTGCTGCTGTAATCGGTGCTGGTGGTGGAAAAGATGATATCGCAACTCGCTTGTGGTTTGACACAGGTGCTGCGACTAACTTTTAATTAAGAGTTACTCTTTATAAAAAAGGCCCCCCGAATTTCGGGGGGCCTTTTTGTTGTAGGAAGCTAAAATTTTAAATAACTATTTTAACTGCTTGTCTAGCTCTTAATTTCCAAGCATTTTGTTTGTATTCCCATACTTGTAAAATTTTTAATTTAATAGGCGCCACTTTTGGATCTGTCGAAGTAACTGCATTAAAGGTATGTCTTACAAAAGCCATATTTTGATCGATGTCAATACTTTGGTCTACAATATCTATTGAAACAAAATCACTTTTGCCATTTACGATATTAGCCACAAAAGTTTTTTGATCTTCTACCACACCAGCCGAATGACCATAAGTCAACTTAGGGGAGGTAACACTATTTAATAAGCTTTCATTGGCATCAATTAAGCCAATTCTTAAGTTTTCTAAGGCGGTGGTTAATGCAGCTTCTTTTTTTGACTGTGCGCTCACCGTTAAAAGGACCATGGATAAAAGGGCAACCAATGTTAATTTGAGTTGTTTCATAATGAATAATTTATTTAAAAGGGAAGTTAGACAAAAATACAAATGTTGCAAATAAAATGGTTTGTGTATTAAGTACACATATTTTTTCTTAACCATTGATTTTCATCACTTTTTTTAGAAAATGAGGATGAAAAATACTTAAATTTACAAAGACCTTTTTCTCACGGTATTTGCTTAATCATCTGTGCAACCTAACTATATGAGCTTAAAAAAATTTCTTTTTTTCTCTTTGTGCTTGGTTATTACTTTATCAAGTTTGGCTCAATCCAATACGACTGTTAAAGTGTATAAAAAAATAATTACAACTTACCCTTTTTCAGATCCTAATCCCATTCCTTTATTTACAAAATATTATCCTTATTATAGATTTGATGGCTATACAGATAAGCCTTCAAAAAAAGAATGGACAGTTGTGGAGTTAGAGAATGAATTTATTAAAGTAACCATTTTGCCAGAAGTGGGTGGTAAAATATGGTCCGCTTATGATAAAATTACCAAGCAAGATTTTTTATACAATAATGATGTTGTAAAATTTAGAGATGTGGCCATGCGTGGTCCATGGACTAGTGGAGGTATAGAATCTAACTATGGTATTTTTGGTCATACCCCTAACTGTGCAACACCAGTTGATTATACCACTTTAAAAAAAGAGGATGGGAGTGTAAGCTGTGTTATTGGCGTACTTGATTTAATTACGAGAACCCCATGGACAATTGATATTAATTTGCCTAAGGATAAAGCCTATTTTACTACACAATCGCTATGGTTTAATGCCACTCCAATTGAAGAACCTTATTATCATTGGATGAATGTAGGCTTGAGGGCGAAAGGAAATTTAGAATTCACTTATCCTGGTCAAAACTTTATTGGTCATGATGGAGAAGTGGGTGAGTGGCCTTACAATAGTAAAAAAGACAGAAAGATAAATTATTACGATCAAAACGATTTCACAGGATATCATTCTTATCATGTATTTGGAACCTATACCAACTTTTTTGGTGCTTATTATCATGAGAATGAAAATGGAATGGTTCGTTTTGCGCCACATGATGAAAAAGCAGGTAAGAAAATTTGGATTTGGGGACTTGCTAGAGCAGGTATGATTTGGGAAAAATTATTGACCGATAAAGCTGGTCAATATGTAGAAGTGCAATCGGGTAGATTATTTAATCAAAGTGCAGAGAATAGCACTTTCTCGCCTTTTAAACACAAAAGCTTTGCGCCTTATAATACCGACCAATGGAAGGAGTATTGGTATCCAGTAGCCGCTACCAAAGGAATTAAAGAAGCCAATAATATAGGTGCATTTAATACAGTCATCAGCCAAGGAAAAACACATATTTATTTTAATCCGGTGCAAGCCATTAATGATAGTTTAAAAATTGTTCAAGACAATGAAGTAATTGCTACCCGCTTTGTAAAACTTAGGCCAATGGAGTTGTATCATGATTCCATTGCTAATACGAATGAAAACTTGGGCTTTATATTAGGCAACAATTTATTGAAATACAATATTGGCGAAAAGAATGAATTAGAAAGACCTACCACCTCACCTGTCGATTTTAATTGGAATACTGCCTATGGTTTATACATTCAAGGTAAAGAATATATAGATCAAAGAATGTATCCAAAAGCAAAAGAGAAATTAGAAGCTTCTTTAAAATTAGATCCTTATTTTTTACCCGCCTTGGTAAAATATGCAAGCTTGCAATATTATTATTTTGATTATGCGGCTGCATTAAAAACAATCAAAATAGCATTAAGTATTGATACCCATGATGGGGCTGCCAATTATTATTATGGATTAATTCAATTGGCGATGCATAGTACTGTGAATGCAAGAGATGGTTTTGATTTAGCAAGTATATCGGGGGAATTTAAAACAGCGGCTTATACCTCATTGGCGACCATCGAAATGCAAGAGAATAATTTTGAAGCAGCTATTAAATATGCCAATAAGGCCACTGATTTTAATCGCTTCAATTTAAAAGCGATTGAGATTAAAGCCTTGGCTTACCGAAAATTAAATAAAGTAGCTGAAGCTAAATCAATACTCAGTGAAATTTTAAAAATGGATCCGTTGAATCATTTTGCTCGCTTTGAATTTACACAAGTGGGTGATTCAAGTATGCAATACTTTACTTCGCTTATTAAAAATGAACAACCAGCCGAAACCTATCTTGAATTAGCTTGTTTGTATAATGAGTTAAACGGTAAAGCAGAATCCATTAAATTAGTAGAGTTAATTTCAAAACACCCATTGGCTAATTATTTTCAAGCTTGGTTATTGTCTAATTCGAATCCAAAAAAATCAACTGAACTTTTACAAAAAGCAAACAACAGCTCCGTTGAATTTATTTTACCTTTTAGACAAGAATTTGAACCCATCTTAAATTGGGTTACGCATCAATCAACCAACTGGAGAGGTAGGTATTATTTTGCTTTATTACTTGAGTCTAGAGAAAAATACGCAGCAGCCTTACAATTATTAAAAAGCTGTAAAGATGAGCCTAAAGAAGCCTTGTTTTATGCAGCTAGAGCAAAATTATTACAACAGTATACCCCTAATGATTCTATTGCCATACAATCAGATTTAAATAAATCCTTATCGCTTGATCCAACTAATTGGAGATACCATAAAGCCATCATTGATAGGTTGATTGAAAATGGGAATTACGAGCAAGCGCTTGTTACTTCAACAAGTTATTACAATGAACATCCGGCCAATTACCTAATGGGTATGCTTACAGCAAAAGTGAGTTTGTTTAATAAAAAATTTAACACCACCGATGCTATATTGAAAAATATAAATATCATTCCGTTTGAAGGGGCTACCGAAGGAAGAGAATTATACAGAGAGGCGAAGGTGCAACTAGCTATTGAAAATTTTGACAATAAAAATACTCCCGAAGCCATTAAGCAATTAGAATTGGCGATGTTATGGCCTGAGAATTTAGGGGTAGGGGCACCTTATGCCGAGGAGGTAGACAATCGAATTGAATTTTATTTACTCGCTAAATTTCATGCCAGTTTAAACCATACCAAGGAAGCCAATTTATACAAAGAAAAACTAAACCAATATGCATTGGGCACTTTTAATGATCCAGCAGGCGACCTATTGCAATTAAGCGATATGGGTCCAGATATGGGCAAATTAAAAGCCAGTGTAAAAAGTATAAAAGCGGAAACGATTAGAAATTGGTACCTTGATTTATTAGATAGTAAAATAAATAATTTACCAACGGCAGAGCAAAGATCATCTATGCGTATTTTGAATAAAATAAAAACAAGTATTCATCCATTTTAAATAAACCAATTATGAACTTTAAAAAAAGTCATTATTTCATTGCTGTAGTGCTCATTTTAACTCTGGCGAGTTGTAGTTTCTGGACAGAGAAAAACGGCGGATTGATTATGCCTGATGGATTTGAAGCGGTGGTAGTGGTAGATAGTTTGCCAGGACATGCAAGACACTTAGCGGTGAATGACAATGGAGATATTTATGTCAAAGCCAATAAATTTATCAAAGGTGGAATGAATTATGTGTTAAGAGATGTAAATAATGATGGCCGTGCAGATCTAATTGCCAATTTTGGTCCAATTGCAAGAGAGGGTGCCTATGCAACAAGCATGCGCATTCACAATGGTTATTTATATACTAGTTCAGAAATGTTGGTGTATCGTTATAAATTGGATAATAAAACATTGGTGCCTTCTGGCCCGGTTGAATACATTGTTATTGATAGTGGAAGAAAAAGAGAACATGATGGTAAGCCTTTGGCCTTTGATGGTAAGGGTCATATTTTTGTTCCTTTTGGTGCACCATCAGATGCTTGTCAAGTGGAAAACAGATTACCAGGCTCTCCAGGAATGATGCCATGTCCCATCTTAGATTCTAACGCAGGTGTGTGGATGTTTGATGAAAATAAATTGAATCAATTTAGAACAACGGACGGTGTTAGAGTAGCTACTGGTTTAAGAAGTTTAGTGGCCATGACATGGAATACACAAGACAACACTTTGTATTGTGTTGGTCATGGTAGGGATGGTCTAGTAAATGTATGGCCTCAATATTACAATGAGTGGCAAAGTGCTTTGTTGCCTTCGGAGGCTTTTTATAAATTAAAACCTGGTGCCAATGCAGGATGGCCTTATTATTATTTTGATCAAATGAAAGGCAAAGTAATGAAGAACCCAGAATATGGTGGCAACGGTCAAATTGAGAATACTGATACCGCAATAGAAACCCCTATTATTGGATTTCCTGGCCACTTTGCGCCCAATGATTTATTATTTTATACAGGTGATCAATTTCCAGCAAGGTATAAAAATGGGGCATTTATTGCTTTCCACGGTTCAACCATTCGTGCCCCTTATCCGCAAGCAGGGTATATTGTTGCTTTTGTTCCTTTTGTTGATGGTAAAGCGCAACCATGGGAAGTTTTTGCAGATGGTTTTACAGGTAAAGATACTTTGGTCAATACAAGAGATTCAAAATATAGACCCATGGGATTGGCGCAAGGACCAGATGGTTCCTTGTATATTTCAGAGTCAGAAAAAGGTAAAATTTGGCGTGTAAAATACACAGGAAAAAAAGAAACCTTTACGGATAAGAATTTAGCCATCATGAAGGAAAGACAAAGAACAAGAACCAATATTAAAACACCAGATCCTGTTTTAGATAATTTGGAAAGATTTAAAGTAGCTGTTGGTGGCGAAAAATTATATCAGTTGAATTGTAGGGCTTGTCACCAAAAAGATGGTCAGGGAGATGGCTTACGTTTCCCATCACTAGCTGCTTCAGATTGGGTGAATGGAAATAAAGATACTTTAATTGCCGTGTTAATTAGAGGCTTAGAAGGCCCTATCAAAATTAACGATCAGCCATTTAATGGAATGATGCCCAAGTTTGCTCAACTGCCTGATATAGAAATAGCCAATATATTAAGTTACGTTAGACACAATTTTGGAAATAAATCAGATTCCGTAACAAAAACAGAGGTTGCAATTGTTCGCCAGCGTTTAAACTTAAAGCGAAGACAAATGCAACCTCCGAAAATAGAATAATGTAATCAGTTAATTCTAAATACTATTTAACAAATATAGGGGTGGCGAGTCCGTTTAAATCATAAACAACTTTGCCACCCTTTATTGTTACTTCACATTCAAATTTCTCAGTTCCTTTTAATTTAAAACCTGTTTTATCATAAAAGCCAAAATTGCCTTTTCTAATATTTAAGATGGCAATATCTGCTTCTGAACCAACAGAAAAATTTCCTAATAGAGGTCTATTGATTACTTGTGCAGCATTCCAAGTACTTGCTTTAATCACTTCCTTTAAAGACATACCCATATTCATAAACTTAGACATCACACTTAATTGATCTTTCATAGAAGTGTTCATGCTTCCAGTATGTAAATCGGTGCTAATGGTGTTTGGATACAGTCCTGCTTTTAATGCAGGGATGGCTTGAGAATAATTAAAACTAGTTCCGCCATAACCTACATCAAAAATAATTCCTCTTTTTTGTGCTGCTAATACAAATGGTTTTAATTGGTTGGTAGCGGCATCTACAATTTCTTCTCTGCCTCCACCCAATGCTGCATAAGCATGCGTATAAATGTCACCTGGACGTAAATGTTTGAAATACAATTCTTCAATCGACAAGGTTGGTTTGGCACCTCCAAAATCAATAATCACAGGCAATCCAGCTAAATTGCCAGCTTCTACTACTCGGTCAGTAGGGGTCCAATCTGCACCATTAAAATGAGCTAACTTAAATCCAACAATATAATCTTTGTATTGTTTTGCAGCAGCTGCAGCAAACTTTGGATTCATATCCGCAATATCTTGTTCGTAGTTGCCACCTCTCATTCCTTCTCCAACAATATTTAAAAAAGACAATACTCTTGTTTGTGATACATCAATTACATTTTTCTTAAAAACTGCAAAGTTTTTCCATCCAGCTCCTCCACAATCTACAACCGTTGTTAAGCCCACTCTAAAAGTATTGGCATCAGGCATTAATGCACTTAAGCCATCACTTAAGTAATGATCTGGTTGCGTACCAGCAAAAACATGTGAATGTAAATCGATTAAACCTGGTGACACAATTAAATCAGTTGCATCTACCACTTGCTTTGCATCTGCCCCATTAATGTTTTTCTCCACTTTTACAATTTTGCCTTGTTTAATGGCGATATCAGTTACTCCGTCTATGCCATTTTTTGGATCTATTACATGGCCTCCTTTAACAACAATATCATACAAGGGCGTTGCTGTTTGAGCAATAGTACTTGCATAGGATGTAAGTACAGAAAACAGAATTAATAATAATTTTTTCATAGGTGATTTTTTAAATAAATAATGATCATTTAATTGCAATAGGGAAGCTACGAAATTTACTTATTAGTAAAGGTAACAGTATCAAATTTTACATGAATTCAAAACGGGGGGCTTAATGTGTAAAAAATACGTATTAAATAGCTTCCCAAGGCTAAAATTTGTTGAAAAATATACCCAACCTAAATGCTAAATATGCATATTATTTCCTAATTTTTAAGTCTAAATAATCCTGCTTATATGAACTTTATTGCGTCTGTACTTTTCTCTTCCCTTTTACATTTATTTTCGGCTGATACGACTCAATATCAATTGGTTGTAGGCTCCTATACTCAAAAAGGGAATCCTGGTATTGAAGTGTATACGGTGAACTCAGTTACTGGTAAGCCTACTTTACAATATACCAAGGACAATCCAAGTGCTTCCTATTTAACTATAACTAAAGATGGTAAATATTTATATGCAGTTTCAGAAGGCAACGGTGAAAAATCTGCAGTGAATGCCTATCAATTAAACAGTCAAAATAATTTCGAAAAAATAAATGCTACTCCAACGGTTGGCGCGGGACCTTGTTTTATTACTTACAGAGAGGAAAGCAAAACCATCTATACTGCCAATTACAATAGTGGAAGTTTAAGTGTATTTAAAACAGACAACGGGGCCGTTTTGCCCATCTCTCAGGAAATTAAATACAAAGGGTCAAGTGTAAATAAAGCTAGACAAGGAGAATCTCATGCGCACAATGTAGTGCTTAGTCCAGACCATTCCTTTTTATTAGTAACCGATTTAGGCGGAGATAAAATATATCAACATAAAATTTATGCAGATGGATTGATTGATGAAAATTATTCTTCAATAACTGTAGGCGCTGGAAACGGACCAAGACATTTTGTTTTTGATGAGGCAGGCAAATTTGGGTATTTAATTAGTGAGATGTCGGGTACGGTAGATGTATTTGCAGTGAATCAAAATAAATTAACCGCTATTCAAAGTATTGTTGCTGATACGGCTTATACCAAGGAGCCAAAAGCAAAAGGCAGTGGAGACATTCATATTTCACCAAGTGGAAAATGGTTGATCACGACCAACCGTGTTTCAAGTAATGAGTTAACTATTTTCAAAATTGAAACCAATGGGCAAATTACAAAAATGTATCATCAGCCCGTTTTTAAAAAACCAAGAAATTTTAGTTTTGATCCTGCAGGACATTTTGTTTTTGTAGCGAGTCAAGACGAAGATAAAGTACAAATTTTTACATTTGATGAGGCTACTGGTAAGCTATCAGATACACATCAGTTAATGGATATTAAATCGCCAGTATGTTTGCAATTTTCTGCGAACCCAATGGAAGTAACGCCCGAAGAAAGGCTAAAAGCGTTGAAAATAAATTTAATTCCAGTGGTGCCACCCATTGCCAATTATTTAAAGCAAGTTCAGGTAGGTAAATTAATTTATTTATCTGGTCATGGTCCTGATAAGCCCGAAGGAGGACAAGTGTATGGTAAACTTGGAAAAGACGTGACCATAGAGGAAGGGCAGGCTGCAGCAAGGCTAACTGGTATATCTATGTTGTCTACTTTAAAATCATACATTGGTGATTTAAGTAAAGTTAAACGCATAGTGAAGGTGTTAGGGTTGGTTAGTTCCGACCCCAACTTTGTGCAACAGCCTAAAGTAATGAATGGGTTTTCTGATTTGATGGTGGAGGTATTTGGAGAAAAAGGAAAACATGCAAGGTCTGCATTGGGGGTAGCCTCTTTGCCTAATAATATTTGCGTAGAAATTGAAATGATCGTTGAACTTAAATAATAAATTAAATCAAATAAAAAATGAAAACACAAAACCGCCGCTCTATTTTCAAAAAAATGTTTGCTGGATTCTTAGGAATCGCAGGCACTAGTGTTGCAGCCAATGCAGCTACTAATTCTTCGAAAGATGTTCATGGTAAAGAAGTTTTTAATGTAACGACTGACCAAGATGTTCCTTTATTTTCTGGGGCAACTAAATTTGCTGGGATGGTATTTGTAGCAGGAAAAGGTGCGCACTTTGAAGGAGAAATTAAAGCCCATACTGATCACGTTTTAAAAGAATTAGAAAAAGAACTAATTGCTGCAGGATCATCTATGGAGAAAGTATTAAAAGTTAATGTATACTTAGCCGATTTAAATGATTACAAGCAAATGAATGAAGTATTTAAAGGACGTTTTGGTGCGCATCCTCCAGTAAGAACAACGGTAGCTACTTATGGTGGTGTTCCAGGTAATTCTTTGGTGGAGATGGATTGCATTGCGATTGCCAATTCTTAAAAAATAAAAAATTAATTTCCCCTTAACTTTTAAAAAATAAAAAAATGAAACGTAGAGACCTCTTAAAATACATGACCATCACGCCAGTAGCGGGAGCTGCCATTGTGGGTGGTTTATCATCAGCAAGTGCTGCATCTGTAGCATCAAGTGTTGCTGCTAGAGATTTATTTAGTGAATTAGGTGTGCGCACTTTTATCAATGCGGCAGGTACTTACACCGCCATGACTGCAAGTTTAATGCGTCCTGAAACAGTGGAAGCAATTAGACAAGCCTCTCATAAATTTTGTATGCTTGATGAGTTGCAAGATAAAGTGGGTGCAAGATTGGCGGAAATTACGCATGCTGAAGCTTGCGTGGTTACTTCAGGTGCTTTTTCAGCTTTAACATTAGGTATGGCTGGTATCTTAACGGGTACTGATCCAAATAAAGTTAGAGCACTTCCTAAATTAGAAGGCACTGGAATGAAAACAGAAGTGATTTGTCAAAAAGCACATGCTATTGGATACAATCAAGCTTTAACCAATACTGGAGTAAAAATTATAATGGTAGAAACAGTAGAAGAATTAAAAGCGGCTATCAATAAAAATACAGCATCCATGCACTTTTTACATGTGCAATCAGATGGTGGTAAAATCAAGCATGAAGAATGGGTAGCAATTGCGAAAGCGAATGGTATCCCCACTTCCATTGATATTGCAGCGGATGTACCTCCAGTATCTAATTTATGGAGATTCAATGATATGGGATTTGATTTTGTTGCCATCTCTGGTGGTAAAGCTTTAAGAGGACCACAAAGTGCTGGAATTTTAATGGGTAAAAAAGACATCATTAAAGCAGCACGTTTATCAATGCCTCCACGTGGAGAAACCATTGGTCGTGGTATGAAAGTGAACAAAGAGGAAATCTTAGGTATGTTAGTAGCTGTGGAAGAATTTGTAAAAATCGACCACGATGCAGAAGCTTTATTTTTCTTAAAAAGAATTGAAAGAATTAAAGCCGCTGCTGAAAGTGTAGCTGGTGTTAAAACTACAATTACTACTCCAACACTTGGTAATGTTACACCTACATTGGGTATTACTTTTGATAGCAGCGTAATCAAAAAAACAGGTGAAGCATTACGTCTTGAATTACGTAACGGTACTCCATCTATTGAAACAGTAGGTGGTAAAGACAATATTGGAATCACTGCTTGGATGTTGCAAGAAGGGGAAGATAAAATTGTTGCAGCAAGATTAAAAGAAGTATTACAAGGTGCTTTATAGCCTAAAATGATTTTAACAATGAAAAAAATATACTCGTTAGTATTTTTAACAAGTATCTTTTTCACTGCTCAAGCTCAAGTTTTCCCAAAAGGAGAACTTGAGTTTTTAACAGCACAATGGAAAGGAGAACGTTTTGCAGATGGAAGACCAAAAGTGAGCGATGCTTTAATTGAGCGGGCCAAAAAAATCGGTATTGAAGAAGCTTGGCAAATCTTACACAATGAGGGTTACAACAATCAATATGAAGGCAATTGGAAAATGGTTCATGATGATGTGCCTGTAGTAGGAAGAGCGGTTACAGCTAGGTATAGTCCTACCAGACCTGATATAGAAGCGCTTATTAAAGAGCGTGGAAAAAAAGAAGGACGTAAGGGCAACACCAATGCATGGACCATTGAAGTCTTACAAAAAGGAGATGTATATGTAGCAGAAGCTTTTGGTAAAATTGCGCAAGGCACTTTAATTGGAGATAATTTGGGTACTTCTATTTTTAATAAAACTGGCAATGGTGTGATATTTGATGGGTCTGCAAGAGACTTATCAGGGTTAGAAGCGATTAAAGGTTTTAATGCCTATGTACGTGATTTTCATCCCTCCTTTTTAGAAGAAGTTGTTTTAATGAGCTTGAATGGGCCTATTAGAATTGGTGGTGCAATTGTAATGCCTGGTGATGTAGTTTTATCGGAGCGTGAAGGCGTATTATTTATTCCTGCTCATTTAGCTGAAAAAGTAATTGCTACTGCAGAATTTATTTCAGTGAGAGATCGATTCTCAAAAGATGTTTTAAAATCGGGCAAGTACAATGCCGGTCAAATAGATAACCAATGGACCGAGGAAATAAAAACTAGTTTCCTTGATTGGGTGAAGGCGCATCCCAATGAACAAAATATTACTAAAGAAGCCTTAGAGAAATTTTTAGAAAAAAGAACTTGGTAAAACTTGATAAATAAATAATAAATGAAAACCTATAAATTAATTTTAAAATTATCGATACTACTTTTTGTAGTGGCCATTGGTTTATTTGTTGCGCATCTGAATGAATATTTGCCGGTGGTAGTTGCCTTGGCTTTTTTTACACTCAGTTTTGGTGTTAAATCTTCTGAAGTATATAAAGGGTTAAGCTTTACCATGATTATTTTCGCCTGTGTGTGTATTACACTTAATTACCCTCAATACTTTATACAAGTGGGTGGTTTTAAATTAAAAGGATTAATTACGCCCCTTATTCAATTGATCATGTTTGGAATGGGTACCGAAATTGGCTTGAAAGATTTTAAAAGAGTAGCAGAACAACCAAAGGCTGTATTAATTGGTTTAGCAGGTCACTTTACCTTTATGCCTATCATGGGATTCGCATTGGCTAAAGCATTTCATTTTGAGCCTGAAATAGCCGCTGGTATTGTTTTGATTGGATCAATGCCTTGTGGACTAGCTTCTAATGTAATGTCTTATTTAGCCAAAGCTAATTTGGCCTTATCCGTTACGCTTACAAGTGTATCTACTTTATTGGCTACTTTTTTAACGCCTTTTTGGATGAAAGTATTAGGAGGTCAGTTTATTGAAATTAAAGCAACAGATATGTTTATTCATATTTTACAGATTGTCATTTTACCTATCGTGTTAGGATTACTTTTCAATAAATTTATCAAAGGAAAATCTACTTGGTTAGACAAGTTAATGCCTTCTGTTTCTATGTTTGGTATTGCCACCATCATTTGTGTTATTACTGCTGCAGGAAGCAAAAGTTTATTAACTATTGGGCCATTACTTATATTAGCATCATTTATTCATAACACTTCTGGTTACTTGTTTGGTTATTGGTCTGGTCGCTTATTTAGACTAGGCGAAAGAGACAGTAGAACCATTGCTATTGAAGTAGGTATGCAAAATGGAGGATTGGCTTCTGGCTTAGCAGAAAAGCTTGGTAAGGCAGCCACTATGGGATTAGCACCAGCAGTATTTGGACCCTTTATGAATATCACTGGATCCATCCTTGCTTCTTATTGGCATAAAAAAACACCCAAAGATTAATTGATAAAAACAAGCTGATTAGTCAAACTGAATAACACCAAATCGATTAAATTCATGGAAGCTGGCTTTTACTGGCGACCATGCCCACTTAATCATTTTGCCTGAATCATAATCTAATCTATAAAAATTGGCATTCCAACAAGTGCCTTTTTTTATGTCCGTATTTTCGAGCGGGTTAAAAATGGAGTAGGGGAAAAACAATTCTGCCGACCATTTGTACATTTCATTATTTTCTTCGTGAACAAAAACTTTTTTCACGACTTTTTTATTCTCGGTATAATGCCAAGGAATCCAACCATTCACCTTGTTTTTTAAATTAGGTATGAGTAATACCAATTCTGCATTGTGTGCATTTACTTCGTATTCTAAGTAGATGGGAGTTTTAGGTTCTGGATGAAAAAACACTTCAAATACATCGGCATTAAAAAGATT
>CAINFN010000137.1 GCA_903848125.1 uncultured Bacteroidota bacterium | reverse complement strand
TTTCTATGGGCTTGTTGATGATGTTCGTGGTAAGCACGAATAGTTAATAAACCCGCATATTCTCCTTGTGCACCACTATTAGGTTGTAAGCTACAAGCTGTGAAACCAGTGGTCTCACATAAGTAAGCACTCAATTCCTTAGCTATTTCTTGATACCCCAATGTTTGACTACTAGGTGCAAAAGGATGCATGGTACTAAATCCAGGCCAGCTTACTGGGATCATTTCTGTAGCAGCATTTAACTTCATGGTGCAACTTCCTAAGCTTATCATGCTCGTATTTAATGACAAGTCTTTATTTTCCAATTGTTTGATATAACGCATCATTTGTGTTTCACTATGATGAATATTAAACACTGTATGTTGTAAATAAGATGAAGTTCGAACTAAAGATGCTGGAATAGAAGGGGCTCCCGTAGCTTTTCCGCTGGCTTTTTTGCCGGTCACTTTTTCAAATAAGTCAACTACTTTTTCTATTTCACGAATACTTATTGTTTCATCTATGGTAATGGAAATGCTATTGTCATTTTTTCCATCATTAAAATAGCGAAAATTAAAATTAACAGCTAATGCCTCTTTTTGTAAAGCAGCTAGATCAAAACCTGAAAAATGTAAAGTGTCGAAATAAAATTTATTAGATTGACTGATTCCTAAGCTTGTTAATTGCGCTTCTAAATTTTGTGCTAAGCCATGTATTTTTTCTGCAATTTTTTTCAAACCTACTGGGCCATGATAAATAGTATACATCACCGCCATATTTGCCAATAAGGCTTGTGCGGTACAAATATTTGAAGTCGCTTTTTCTCTTTTAATATGTTGTTCTCTTGTTTGCAAAGCCATTCTTAAAGCTCTATTTCCTTGTGCATCTACACTTACGCCAATCAATCTGCCCGGCATTCCTCTTTTGAATTCATCTTTTGTAGCAAAATAAGCAGCATGAGGTCCACCAAATCCCATAGGCACACCAAAACGTTGTGTATTTCCTACTGCTACGTCTGCATTTAATTCGCCTGGGCTTTTTAATAAAGTAAGGGACATAATATCGGCTACTAATATAACCAAACCCCCTGCTTGATGCACTTGATTAATAAAATTAGTATAGTCTTCAATGCTTCCTGTATTGTTAGGATATTGTAGGATGGCACCAAAATAACTGTTGTCTATTTTTGCAGCAGTATAATTGCCTTCTTCTATTTGAATATGAATTGGAGCAGCTCTTGTTACCAGTACATCCTTAGTTTGAGGGAAAATAGCACTGTCTACAAAAAACTTAGGCTGTGTAATGGAATCTGTTTTGTTTACATGATTAAAAATCATAGCCATGGCTTCTGCAGCAGCGGTTGCTTCGTCCAATAAAGAAGCGTTCGCAATAGGCATACCAGTCAAATCACAAACCATGGTTTGAAAATTCAATAAACTTTCTAAACGGCCTTGCGCAATTTCTGCTTGGTAGGGTGTGTATTGAGTATACCAACCTGGGTTTTCAAAAATATTTCTAAGAATGACACTTGGTGTAATGGTACCATAGTATCCCTGACCAATAAAATTAGTGGCCACTGTATTTTTTTCTCCAATTTTTTTTAAAGATTGCAACATTTCAAATTCAGAAAGTCCTTCTGGAATTTGCATTGGTTTTTTAGAACGTATATTTCCAGGAATGGTTTTTTCAATTAATTCATCAATTGATTTTATACCAATCGCGTCAAGCATTTTTTGTGTATCATCAGCATTTGGGCCAATATGTCTTCCGATAAATTCTGCTCCGTTTGTATTCAATTGCAACATAAATAGGGTGGTTTAAAAATGGATACAAAGATACAAAAAACTAACCCCTTTAAGAAGCGAATTAGGGCTGTGGGGAAAGCTTGTGGATGATTGCTAAATAGTTTATATTTGAGCTATTATTATGAGCCTATCTATTGAACAATTGTTTGAAATGCCTGCCCCGGAAACACTTAAAAAATTCCAAAATTTTTTAAAAAGGGTAGATAAACGCAAAATACTTAAACAATTGCCCGACTTACATGAAGCCGCCTTTGAAAAAGTGAACTGCCTAGACTGTGCTCGTTGCTGTAAGAATTACTCTCCAAGGTTTAAAATGCCCGATATCAAAAGAGTTAGTAAGTACTTAAGAATAAAAGAAACGGTATTTATAGATACTTATTTAGCCATGGATCAGGAAGGAGATTATGTAGCCAATACTAAGCCATGTCCTTTTTTAGGCAACGATAATGCCTGTAGTATATATGAGCATCGACCTACCGATTGCCAACGTTTTCCTTATACTGATGAAGATGTATTTTTTAAGCGTGCTGCTATTACCATGAAGAATGCTGAATTTTGCCCAATTGTGCACGATGTGATGCATGGACTTTTAACTGCGCCTTAGTTTTTAAAACTATTTTTCTTTTTTAAAACTAGTACTCCATTTTTCTTAAAGAGGGCGCTTTGAACCAAGTAGTACCTACCACAATAATGGTCATCACCCCTCCAAATACCACTGAAGGAATTACGCCCAATAATTTGGCTGCTACACCACTTTCGAATTGTCCAAATTCATTGCTACTATTGATGAACATGGAATTCACGCTCATTACTCTACCCCGCATGTGATCGGGTGTTTTAAGTTGTGTAATGGTACCTCTAACAATCATGCTAAAGCCATCTAAAACCCCACTGATTAATAAAGCGGCAAAAGACAACCAGAATAATTTGGACAAAGCAAATACAATGATGCACAAACCAAATCCACCCACAGCTATTAGTAATTTTTTTCCTTGTGCTTTGTTTACCGGGAATAAAGTGATGATGAAAATGATTAAAATGGCACCTATATCCGAAGCTGCATTCAGCCAGCCAAAGCCAATGGGCCCTACTTTTAAAATATCCACTGCATAAACAGGAATCATCGCCACGGCACCTCCAAAAAGTACTGCAAATAAATCTAAAGAAAGCGCACCCAATAATTCCTTGGTGGTAAATACAAAACGTAGACCTTCTTTCACACTCTCTAAAGTTTTTTGGTTGGCCACTAAATCAACATGAGGTGGCTTAGGTTTTATTTTTGCAATAAAAATATAGCCAACAGTAACAAGTCCAACAACTGCTGTTAAAGCACCTGTGTGTCCAAAACCAGCAATCACAAACCCCACAATTGCATGTCCAAGTATGGAGGCAGTAAGCCAAATCCCTTGGCTCCAGGTGGTTGCGTTTTGCAATAAATTTTTTGGCATGATGTTGCCAACGATGGTTCCAAAACTGGGTCCTGTAAAGGATCTAATGATGCCGGTACAAAAAACAAGAAAATAAATACAGATCGCTATAAATAAAGGACGATGTGTTGTAAAGTTATGAGCTGCATCCATTTTATCATTGTAGATGGACAAGCCCAAGAGGAAAATGGCGCATAGCCAATACAAACTTACCCCACGAAGAATCAATTTTCTTTTTTCACTGATATCAATGACATGACCTGCATACAAAGCCAAGGATACCGCTGGAATCACTTCGGCTAATCCAATTAAGCCAATAGCAAAGGGGGCATTAGTTAGTTCATAGATCCACCAGCCCACTAAAGTACCCATCATTCGAAGTCCCATGATAAAAAGAAATCGGCCCAACATTAAGTGGCTAAATTCTTTAATCTTTAATGAGGCAAAAGGGTCTTGCTTAATTGGAGTGGTGCTGTTATCCATTGATTAAAGTTAAGGCAAACTATAATAATGCTGTCCTTCTTCAATCTCTTTTTCTAATGCATCAGTAATTACCTTAAAATGGGCTTCATTGTATAAGAAATCGGCATTGCTCGCATCAATAAAAATAGTTTTAATATGGTGCTGCTTAATATAACTGGTGTAGGTCTCTTGAATTTTAAATAAGTATTCATCTGGTATAGCTTGCTCGAATTTTCTATTCCTTTTTTTGATATTAGTTTGTAATTTATTAACAGGGGCGTGCAGATAAATTAAAATATCAGGCTGGGTGAGTTGTTGATGAAAAACATCAAACATTTTCTGATACAATCTATATTCTTCCTCGGGCAAATTAACTTTTGCAAACAATAAACACTTAGTAAATAAATAATCCGATATGGTTACTTCCTGAAATAAGTCGTTGCTTTTTATTAATTCTTGTTGTTGCTTAAAACGTTCTGCTAAAAAAAATAATTCTAAAGGGAAGGCGTATTGTTTCGGGTTTTCATAAAATTTAGTCAGGAAAGGGTTTTCTGCAAACTCTTCCAATACCAATTTTGCATTGTAATGTTGTGATAAAAGCTGCGACAAGGTCGTTTTCCCCGCTCCAATATTTCCTTCTATAGCAATATAATGATGCTTCATAATTTTAATTCGTACTACGTTTCAAATATAGTCAGCAGACCGCTTAAAAATTATTTTTTTTATGCACAAGGCATTCGTCGGTGCATTCAGCTAATAATGCTGAATTGGTTTTATTTAACTGGGGATGTTTAAAGTTAGGTGCAATTTCAACCATTGGAATTAGCACAAAATTTCTTTTAAACATACTTGGGTGAGGAACAGTAAGGTCACTTGTATCTATGATTTCGTTATTGAAATAAATAATATCTATATCAATGGTTCTAGGTCCCAATGGGAGGTCTCTTTTTCTCCCTAATTTAATTTCTATTTCTAATAGAATGGACATCAATTGATGCGCCGAATAAGTTGTACTTAAAAGTAAGGCTTGATTTAAAAATGAAGCCTGGTGGGTCATGCCCCAAGCGGCTGTTTCATAGATGGATGATTCTTTTTCAATCTTTCCTGCTTGGGCATTAATACAAGTGATGGCCTCGTTTAAATTTGCCAGTCGGTCGCCCATATTGCCGCCTATCAATAGGTATGCTTTGTTCATAGAAGGATATTGAAAGTAGCTCAAATATCCATAATTTTACACCCTTACCCTATTTTAGAACCCTCTATTTCGGGAAAACGAACAAATCAATATAAAACTTACATGAAAATTTTTTTCAAAACCTTTTTTGCCTCTTTATTGGCCTTGTTTATTTTTAGCTTATTGGGCTTTCTAATTCTTTTAGGAATTGCAGGTAGTTTTTCAAAAGAAGAGCAAAAAACAATTGAACCAAATTCAGTTTTAGTGATAGATGTTGCTGAAGACTTTTTAGAACAAACCAAATCGGATCCATTTTCAGAAATTATCAATAAAAAGAAAGGGAAAGTACCAAGTTTGTCTGAATTAATTAGTCTAATTAACAATGCTAAAAAAGATTCTACGATTAAAGGGATATATATTAAGTGTCAACAAAATCCAAACGGCTATGCAAGCACTGAGGAGATTAGAAAAGCGTTGGTTGATTTTAAGGCTTCCAAGAAATTTATCATTGCTTATGGGGAAACAATTACTCAAAAAGGATATTGGATTGGAAATGTGGCAGATGAAATTTACACGCACCCTCAAGGTGGGTTAGAGTTTAGTGGCTTTTCCTATGAAACTTTATTTTTAAAAGGGTTGTTAGACAAATTGGAAGTAAAGCCTGAGGTATTTTATGCTGGAAAATTCAAAAGCGCTACGGAGCCATTTAGATATGCTCAAATGTCTGATGCCAATAAGTTACAAACAGGAGTTTGGCTTAATGCTTTGTATACTAATTTTTTAGAAGGGGTAGCAGAAAAAAGGAAGATTGACATAGTTACTTTAAAAGGGTTGGCCAATGATGGTAAAATTCAAAATGCAAATGATGCTTTGCAAAATCATTTAGTAGATGGCTTATTGTATGATGATCAGGTTAAAAAAATCATTGCAAAAAAAGTACACGTACAAAAAGAAAAATCTATTTCATTTGTTAGCTTAGTTGATTATGCAGGGTCTGTAGCTTTACGTGGTTCAGGTAGTGGAAAGATTGCTGTTATTTATGCTGATGGTGATATTGAAATGGGCAAAGATCAAAAAGGGGCCATTGCTAGTGATGATTATAGATTGTTGTTACAAAAATTAAGAAATGATGCAACCATTGGGGCAGTTGTTTTAAGAGTAAATTCTCCTGGAGGAAGTTCTTTAGCAAGTGATATCATTTGGAGAGAAATTGATCTGTTAAAAAAAGAAAAGCCTGTGGTGGTAAGCATGGGTAATTATGCTGCTTCGGGTGGTTATTATATTTCTTGTGGTGCTGATTCTATTTATGCAGATGCAAATACCATTTCGGGATCTATTGGTGTTTTTTCTGTTATTCCTAATGTAGAAATGTTTATGAAAAATAAGCTTGGTATTACTTTTGATAGAGTAAAAACAGGACAGTATGCTGATATGCCTTCTGCAACTAGAACTTTAAATGCTACAGAACAAAGATTTATGCAAGCGAGTGTAGACAGCGTATATGCATCCTTTAAATCAAGAGTGGCGATAGGTCGTAAAAAAAGCGTGAGTTATATTGATTCCATCGCGCAGGGGAGAGTTTGGATTGGCGCTGATGCGGTGAAGGTTGGATTAGTGGATAAAATTGGCACATTAAATGAGGCCATTGCTGCTGCAGCTAGATTAGCGCATATAAAAGGATATAGCATTAAATCCTATCCAGAAAATAAATCTTTTATTGAAGAATTTATTGACGGCTATGAGAATAGTGTAAAAATAAAAGCCATCAAAGAAGAAATTGGCGTAGCTCAATGGCAAACTTTACAACAAGTTAAAGGGATCCAACAAATGATGGGTCAACCTCAAGCTCGATTGCCTATCTTTGTGGTGAATCATCCTTAATACTATGCGCCCATACAGTCAACTTACTGCCATGTTGGCGATTACTAAAGCAAGTCTTAGGTCTATCTTTAGAAGTCCGTCAGCAGTGGTATTTAGTTTTGTCTTCCCCTTAATTTTTATTTTGGTTTTTGGTTTTTTAAGCAGCGGAAGTAATGTTAATGTGAAAGTGGTTCTGGACAAACGTTCCGATACGGCTAATGCTTTGTATGCAGCCATAAAAAATATTCCAGGTTTGAGTTTTGTTGAAGGAGAGGAGGATAAAATTAAAAGTGAATTAGCAAAAGGGCGCATCACCACCATGCTTTCTATCCAAAAATCTGCTAATGCTAGTACACCTTACCTTATCAACTTAACTAGTTCTGAAGCGGCCAATCCGCAGAATATACAATTGGTGAAATCAATTTTAAATTCAGTGATTGGGAAAATCAATCAAACTGCATTTCCCAATACGCCTACTATTGCTGTAGTCAATAATACTGTTCAACAAGTGCCTGGACGCATTTACAGAACAATCGATTTTATATTGCCCGGTCAAATGGGATTCTCCTTATTGAGTGCTGGTGTATTTGGTGTTGCTTTTTTATTTTTTAACCTAAGACAACAATTGGTGTTAAAAAGATTTTATGCAACCCCAATTCGAAGATTATATATTATACTTGGAGAAGCATTGAGTAGAGTAGTGTTTCAACTAATCACTGCCGTTGTTATTATAGGTATTGGTCATTTTGCTTTTAAGTTTACACTCGTAAATGGCTGGGTTACCTTTGCTAGTATTATGGCTTTAAGTTTTATCGCTTTAATTTTATTTATGGGATTTGGTTTTATTGTTAGTGGAGTAGCGAAGAATGAAAGTAGTATCCCGCCTTTAGCCAATATCATCACCCTGCCTCAGTTTTTATTAGCGGGCACTTTTTTCTCTATTGATAATTTTCCAACTTGGATGCAGCCATTTTGTAGAATATTACCATTGACTCATTTTAACAATGCAATGCGTAATATTTCATTTGAAGGAACAGGTTTACTTGCTGCTTGGCCTGATATATCCATATTAATTATTTGGATTATTGTTGTGTATGCAATTGCTTTCAAAATTTTTAAATGGGAATAAATGCGGTTCATTAAATTAGCCTTCATTAGTGTTGTTGTTTTAAGCTTGCTTGTCACGGGCATCTCGCTGTTATTTCCATCAACAGTGATTGCCTCTAGGGCTATTGAAATAAATACCAATCCTACAAAAATCAGCTATTTCGTGTCCGACTTAGCGCATTGGAAGGAGTGGATGAGTGATTGGAAAGAAAATGAAGTAAGATTGGAAAAAAATACAGCCTACATCGGTACTCAAACCGTTCAGTTGGTAAGCCAAACAGATCATTCTGTAAATTATAAATGGGTAGCTACAGGACAAAACCCTTACTTAGTTAAATTTGAATGGACACTATTAAAAGACAGCGCTTATGTGATTCATTGGTCTTTTGAGCAAAAAGTGAAATGGTATCCTTGGGAAAAATTTCAAACCTTATTAAATGACAATGTATTGGGTTCTAAAATGGAACTTGAATTACAAAATCTACAAACTGCCATCAATAACAAATAGGCCAAAATTATTTTTCTTGATCTATTAAATATTGAATATTTCTTTTTATCCCCTTTAGCTTGGATCTTAATAAGGGTGAATTTTTGAATCGAGCTTTAAAAGTTGTTTCTTCTATCTCCATCCATTGTTCTTTATTCATTTGTAACAAATGATTCAATGGTTTGAATTGAATTTCTTCATGTGGGGTACTAAATCTATTCCAGGGACAAACGTCTTGGCACACATCACAACCAAAGGCCCAATCTTTATAATTATTAGCAGTATTAATTTCCGATTTTTTTAATTCAATTGTAAAGTAACTTATGCAATGATTGGCTTCGATGGTTTTATTGGGCAAAATGGCTTGAGTAGGACAAGCGTCAATACATTTGGTACAAGTGCCACAAAAATCTTTTACAAGCGGCGTGTCATACTGCAAAGGAATGTCAACAATTAAAGTGGCTATAAAAAAATAAGAGCCTGTTTGTGGTTGAATTAAATTTCCATTTTTACCTACCCATCCAGCACCTGCTAATTTTGCCCAGGTTCTTTCTAGCACCGGGGCGGAATCTACAAATCCTCTTCCTTCTATTGGCCCCATTTTTTTTCTATACACTTCCAGTAATTCATGCAATTGATTTCTAATTACTTCATGATAATCTGCTCCCCAAGCATACTTCGCAATTTTTACATCTTGTTTACTGGCTATTTGTTGATCCGCCTGGCTAGGGTAATAATTTTTTAAGAAAGTAATTACAGATTTTGCACCTGGTACTAATTTTCGAGGGTCTATCCTTAATTCAAAATTTTTCTCCATGTATTCCATATCACCATGATACCCTTTGGCTAACCAATTTTCTAGTTTTATTGCATCTTCGGTGAGTTCCTTAGCTTGGGCAATGCCACAGAAATCAAAGCCTAATTTTAGCGCAGTAGCTTTAATGAATTCGGTATTTGAAAATTCGTTCAATGCCTTAAGGATTAAAATGATAATTGTGTAATCTGGTATGTAAAAATAGCAGAAAAACCTTATTCTAACTGACTTTAGTGCCGGTTTGCAACTAATTACATGACAAGGTAACGGATATCATAGATTGGCCTTGCTTTTGAGCCTAACTTGTTATAAATATAATTTAGTATGAATTTAAGTCAATATACCATTAAAGCACAGGAGGTCATTCAGGCAGCCCAACAATTAGCTTACAATAATAAAGATGCTGCAATTGAAACCTTGCATTTGCTTAAAACGATTTTAGCAGATAAAGAAAGTGCTACGGAGTTTTTATTAAAGAAAAATAATTTAAATCCTTTGTTGATTCAACAAAAGGTGGATGCAATGCTTCCTTCCTTGCCCAAGCAACTAAGCGGAGAACCTGCTTCTAATTTAAGCAGAGATTTAAATAGTGTGTTGTTAAAAGCAAATGGGGCGCTAAAAACTTTTGGAGATGAATATGTTACAGTTGAACATTTATTAATTGCCTTATTACAAGTAAACGATTCAGCTTCAAAAATTTTAAAAGATGCAGGGCTAACAGAAAAGGGGTTGGTTACTGCTATTAAAGAATTGAGAAAAGGTGAAAAAGTGCAATCTGCCACACAGGAAACACAATTTCAAGCTTTATCAAAGTATGCTAAGAATTTAAATGAGTTGGCCAATAAAGGAAAATTAGATCCAGTAATTGGTCGTGACGAAGAAATTAGAAGAACCTTACACATCCTTTCAAGAAGAAGCAAGAACAATCCTATTTTGGTAGGTGAACCGGGGGTGGGTAAAACTGCAATAGCCGAAGGATTGGCAATGAGAATTGTGAATGGGGATGTACCCGATAATTTGAAGAGTAAAATTATTTTCGCTTTAGACATGGGGCAATTAATTGCCGGTGCCAAATACAAAGGTGAATTTGAGGAAAGATTAAAAGGGGTGGTAAAAGAAGTGGCTGATAGCGATGGAGAAATTATTTTATTTATTGACGAGATCCATACATTGGTGGGTGCTGGTGGTGGAGAAGGGGCGATGGATGCAGCGAATATATTAAAGCCTGCTTTAGCTAGAGGTGAGTTAAGGGCAATTGGTGCCACTACTTTGAATGAGTATCAAAAGTTTTTTGAAAAGGACAAAGCCTTAGAACGTCGTTTCCAAAAAGTGATGATAGATGAGCCCTCCAAAGAAGATGCCATTTCTATCTTAAGAGGTTTGAAAGAAAGGTATGAAACGCATCATCATGTGCGTATTAAAGACGAGGCCATTATTGCAGCAGTAGAATTGTCTAGTAGATACATCACGGATCGTTTCTTGCCAGACAAGGCCATTGATTTAATTGATGAAAGTGCGGCCAAGTTAAGATTGGAAATGAACTCCATGCCAGAGGAGTTAGATACTTTAATTAGACAAATTAGACAGCTTGAAATTGAAAGAGAAGCCATTAAAAGAGAAAACAATCCTGAACAGTTAAAAGCGCTTAACATTGAAATAAGTAATTTAACGGTAGAGCAAGATACTTTAAAAGCAAAGTGGGCTGAAGAAAAAGAAATGGTGGACAAAGTACAAAACACGAAGGCTGAAATTGAAAAATTAAAACAAGAAGCAGAAGTAGCAGAGCGTAATGGAGACTATGGCAAAGTAGCCGAGATAAGATATGGTAAAGTAAAAGAGCAAGAAACGAATTTACTTGAGTTTAGCAAGCTCTTGCAAGAAATTGGCACCAATGGAAAAAGATTAATGAAAGAAGAAGTGGACGCAGAAGACATTGCTGAGAATGTAGCAAAAGCAACTGGTATACCAGTTAGTAAAATGTTACAATCAGATAAGGATAAGCTGTTGAATTTAGAAGCGGAATTACACAATAGAGTTGTAGGGCAAGAGGAAGCCATTAGTGCAGTTTCTGATGCGATACGAAGAAGCAGAGCGGGATTACAGGATCCTAAAAAACCAATTGGGTCATTTATATTTTTAGGCACCACCGGTGTGGGTAAAACAGAATTGGCAAAAGCTTTGGCTAATTATTTATTTGATGATGATGCAATGATGACAAGGATTGATATGAGTGAGTATCAGGAGAAGCATGCTGTATCTCGTTTGGTAGGAGCGCCTCCGGGTTATGTAGGATATGACGAGGGTGGCCAATTAACAGAGTCGGTTAGAAGAAAACCTTATAGTGTTGTTTTGTTGGATGAAATTGAAAAAGCGCATCCTGATGTTTGGAATATTTTATTGCAGGTATTAGATGACGGACATTTGACTGACAACAAAGGCAGAACGGTGAATTTTAAAAATACCATTATTATTATGACGAGTAATATTGGAAGTCATATTATTCAAGAAGCGTTTGAGGGGGTTACAGAAAAAAATGTAGAAGAAAAAACAGAACAATCTAAAGTGGAAGTGATGGCTTTGTTGAAACAAACCATTCGTCCTGAATTTTTAAACAGAGTGGATGAGATTATTATGTTCTCCCCTTTATTGCAAAAACAAATGGCTGCTATTGTTAAAATTCAATTGAATAATTTAAAAACTTTGGTAGCTGAAAGCGGCTTGTTGGTAGAATTTACGCCTTACTTAATTGAATATTTATCAGAACAAGGATTTGACATGCAATTTGGGGCTAGGCCTTTAAAGCGCTTGATTCAAAAAATGGTGGTGAATGAGTTTAGTAAGAAAATATTAAGTGGGGAAATTGATAAAACTAAAAAAGTATTAATTGATGTATTTGATGGGGTGGTGGTGTTTAGGAATGAAGCTTAATTACATCCACTTTACTAGCAGGTATCCTGCTTTTTGTAATGTTCCATAGTACTTGTATATTTGAAAGGGTATTTCATTAAATTTTAAACATACAATGGCCAATAACAAACAAGCAGCTGTCGGATTTATTTTTGCCACCATATTATTGGATGTAATCGGACTTGGGATCATTATTCCTGTGGTGCCTCAATTATTGCAGCATTTATTGCACATTACAGACAGGTCAAACATTAGTGCTATTTCAAAACCAGCGATGTACTTGACTTTTATTTATGCATCCATGCAATTCATATTTGCCCCCATTTTAGGCAGTTTGAGTGATCATTATGGACGCCGTCCCATTTTACTTTTCTCCTTATTGGGTTTTGGTTTAGATTATATTTTTCTAGCTTTTGCACCAACTATTGGTTGGTTGTTTGTAGGGCGTGTTTTTTCAGGCATAACAGGAGCAAGTATTACCACAGCTGCTGCGTATATGGCCGATATCAGTGATGAAAAAACCCGTGCTAAAAACTTTGGAATGATTGGTGCGGCTTTTGGTATTGGATTTATTGTTGGACCCTTATTAGGAGGCTTGTTGGGAGAAATAGGTCCTAGAATACCTTTTTTAGTAGCTGCAGGGTTAGCATTAATTAATGCATTGTATGGTTATTTTATTTTGCCTGAATCTTTGAGTAAAGAAAATAGAAGAAGTTTTGATATCAAGAGAGCCAACCCTATTGGCTCCTTAAAAAATTTAAATAAATATCCTGCCGTCTTTGGATTGATTATTTCTATGTTGTTTATTTATTTAGCATCTCATTCTGTTCAAAGCAATTGGAGTTTTGCCAATATTAGTAAGTTTGGTTGGACGCCAAAAATGATAGGCATTTCGTTAGGCGTAATTGGCTTATTGGTGGGACTGGTTCAAGGTTTATTAATTCGGGTTGTTAATCCTAAATTAGGCAATGAAAAAAGTTTGTATTACGGCATTACGCTTTATGCCATTGGGCTTACATTATTTGCTTTTGCCTCTCAAACATGGATGATGTTTTTATTTTTAATCCCTTATTGTTTAGGAGGAATTTCTGGACCAGCATTACAAGCTATCATTTCTATTCATGTACCCAAAAATGAACAAGGAGAATTACAAGGCTCTCTAACAGGATTACAAAGTTTAACTTCTATAGTAGGCCCATCCATGATGATTGGATTGACTTCTTATTTTTCTATCAAAAACGATCCCAATCATATTTATTTTCCAGGGGCGGCTTTTTTATTAGGTGCTTTTTTTATGCTTTTAAGTGCCATAATTGCTTATTGGGTGTTAAAACATGATACATCTAAGGTAAAGGGGTAGAATCGTGCCTTATAATCCCTTACTGTCGTTATATTTGTGGCTAAAATACAGGTAG
>CAINFN010000136.1 GCA_903848125.1 uncultured Bacteroidota bacterium | reverse complement strand
CGGTTCGGGTACTAGATTGTCTCCTATAACTAAAGGAATCAGTAAACAATTGATGCCTATTTATGACAAGCCCATGATATATTATCCCTTGTCGGTATTGTTATTGGCTGGGATAAAAGAAATTTTAATTATTACTACTCCAGAAGACAATGATCAATTTAAAAGATTGTTGGGGGATGGGTCAGAAATAGGTTGTTCTTTTAACTATGCAGTGCAAGCCGTACCCAATGGATTGGCACAAGCCTTTGTCATTGGAGCCGATTTTATTGGAAAAGATAAAGTGGCTTTAATATTAGGAGACAATATATTTTATGGGGCAGGCTTTAGTAAACTAGTACAATCTTTCAATGATGTAAATGGGGCTGCCGTGTTTGCTTATGAAGTAAATGATCCGGAGCGTTATGGTGTAGTTGAATTTGATGCAAATAACAATGCGATTTCTTTAGAAGAAAAACCTAAACAACCTAAATCGAATTATGCGGTTCCGGGTTTATATTTTTACGACAATCAAGTGGTGGAAATCGCAAAAAATATACCAGCCTCACCAAGAGGGGAATATGAAATAACGGATGTAAATAAAGTGTATTTACAAAAGAAGCAATTACAAGTGGGTATTATGAATCGCGGTACGGCGTGGTTAGATACCGGCACCTTTGATTCTTATGCAGATGCTTGTGAATTTGTAAGGGTCATCGAAAAAAGACAAAGTCAAAAAGTAGGTTGTATCGAAGAGGTCGCCTACAGAATGGGTTTTATAGACAAAACACAATTAATGGTATTGGCCGATAAGTATGCCAAGAGTGGGTATGGGGAATACCTAAGAACTTTAAAAAAGTAAAGGATAGCCGCCTACTTTCACCTCATTTGTAGCAGACATTTTCATTTTTTTCAAAAAATCATGAACAATTTTGATATTCTATTGTTTTATAGATATGTCAACGTATTCAATCAAGGATTTAGAGCAAATTTCAGGTATAAAAGCCCATACGATTCGTATATGGGAACAGCGCTATCAATTTTTACAGCCTTCTCGTACGTCCACCAATATCAGAACCTATTCTTCCAGTGAATTGAAGACAATATTGAACGTTTCTCTATTAAATAAATATGGGTTTAAGATATCTCACATTGACAAGATGACGTCCGAGCAAATGGAGGAAAAAATTCTTTCCATTAATCAAATGGATGCTCAAAAAGATAGGGTAGTCAATAACTTGATTAAGGAGATGGTATCCTTAAATATGGTAAATTTTGATCATCAATTAGATATTTATATAGCTCAAAAAGGAATTGAAAAAACCATTACAGAAATTATATTTACTTTTTTAGAAAGAGTAGGTATTTTATGGATTACCAATCATATCAACCCTGCACAGGAGCACTTAGCAACCAATGTGTTAAGGCAAAAAATTATTTATGGTATTGAAAAGTTGCCCCCTGTATCTAAATATTCCAAAAGAGTAATATTATTTTTACCAGAAGCTGAGTATCATGAAATTGGCATTTTGTTTGTACATTTTTTATTAAAGCAAAATGGAATTTATATAGATTATTTAGGCGCGAATGTGCCAATGGTAGATCTTGACTATTTAGTAAATACCGTAAAAGTTGATTATTTGTTTTGCCATTTAACCTCGCCTGCCAAAAAGTTTAAATTTGATAAGTTCATAAGCCAATTGACAGAAATAAGTAAGGTATCTACTGTTGTTTTATCTGGTCAATTGATTCAAGAATATAAAGGGGTAATTCCTGCTTCTATTCAATTAAAAAGAAGTTTGGCCGAGACCATTCAGTTCATCAACTCCATCTAGCCTATATTTCCCGGCTGCCTATTTACTTTTTCAGTCCTATTGGGTATTTATAGTCCTTTCAGTAGAAATTTTATAAATAATTGATAATCAATTATTTAACTTTATTATTTTCACCATTGGTCAAATACATATTTAATTTCTCTCATGTTTGTTTAATTATTTAATAAATAAATTAAACAAAATAATCAATTCTAATCATAATTATGTTTAGCTTTATTGTCTTAAAGTTAAACAGAATTATATGTCAACAGCTGAATTCACCCTACTTCTTACTGAAAATGCCGATTTTCTAAAGCCCTTTGCCATTAATTTAACCAAGGATCATGAAACGGCAAAGGATTTATTTCAGGAAACCTTGTACAGAGCCTTGTCCAATAAAGACAAGTATAATGTAGGTACCAATATCAAAGCATGGTTGTATACCATTATGCGTAACATTTTTATTAATGATTACCGTAAAAAAGCAAAACAGTCAGTTGTATTGGATAATTCTCCCAACGATTTTTTAATTGATCAAACTAGAACAAAGGTTTTGAATGATGGCGTGACTAACTTAAATTTGAGTGAAGTGAAGCAGCTGATTTATGACTTACCTGAATTATTTAGAACGCCCTTTAATTTATATTTCGAAGGGTATAAGTACAATGAAATTTCAGAAGCCTTAAATGAACCATTGGGCACCATAAAAAGTCGTATTCACTTTGCTAGAAAAATATTAAAACAAAAAATTCAACGATACTAATTTATGTCCTCCTCTTCTAAAAAAGCATTAGTGATAGGTGCTGGTTTTGCTGGCATGTCTGTAGCTACTTTTTTAGCAAAAAAAGGTTGGTCAGTAACTGTTGTTGAAAAACATAATTTACCTGGGGGGCGTGCAAGAAAATTTGAAGCCCAGGGTTTTACATTTGATATGGGGCCAAGTTGGTATTGGATGCCCGATGTATTTGAACGTTATTTTGCAGCTTTTGGAAAAAAGGTTTCCGATTTTTATAAATTAAAAAGACTAGACCCCTCTTACCGTGTTTACTTTGATGAAACACATTGGG
>CAINFN010000135.1 GCA_903848125.1 uncultured Bacteroidota bacterium | reverse complement strand
GAAGTTGAAAGAGTAATAAGTAATGAATTAAAAAATCAATTAAATGACTTGTCAAAAGCTATGAATGAGGCCTACTACTTGGGGCAAAATAAAATAAATAATTCAGACAATTCAGATATAAATTCAATAAAAAAACAGAAATTAAGTAATGTAAAAAGATTGAGTAATACAAGAAGCAATCCCATTACATCTTTTGTAGAAATGTGTTGTAAAAATTTATGAAAATTTACTTGCTTGCGAAGTGTGTTTTCGCACATACAGAAATGTAATAAACAATTAAAGTAGTTGCTTAACTAAAAAATGCATATGTTACTTAACCTAATAATTATTTTATTATTCTTGATGCTAATAGGAGCGATACCTGCTTGGCCACACAGCAAAGCCTGGGGGTACTATCCCAGTGGCGGTTTAGGTTTAGTGCTTCTTATTCTAGTTTTATTATTACTTGGAGGTCGAATTTAATATTACTACGAATTAAATTCGTATAATTTAAATTAAAAATTTATTTACTTACCATCAATTAATTTAAAGTTCGACAATTTTCTGTTGAACAAACAAATAGATTTGAATTGCTTTAAAAACCTGTTAAAAATATATCACATAGTAAATAGAAATTCTTATAATTTTAGAAAATGTATTTATTAAATATTTTGTATTTGCACAGTTACTTATTTTTGCTTAGTCAACAAGCTAACCGCACCAACAGTAATTGCTCCTAGCGTTGCAGCTATCAACATAGCTTTAAAGGGCTTATGTCTAATTGTGTCCGCTGCATGATCAACAATATCGTGTCCTCTAGTTCTAATTAATATTTCACTTTGTTTGATAGCACAGAGACTTTTATTCGCTAGCTCGATGATCTGATTTTTTGCCTCTTTGATAATTGGTTTTGAGTCCCGTATTAGATCCAGTATCCCAATTGATCATGCATTGCCTGCATAATTAAAAATCCAACAAAAAGACTCGCACTTAAACGTATTGCATGCCTAAATAGTGGCGATTTTATTGTTAATTGTTTCTTTATGCGTGACCAAGCATCTTTCAAGTTGGCTGGCTGACGGTCGAGTAATTGTTTGTGCAAATCTGAATTCGGTTGTAGAAATACTTCCGAGAAAACTTTCGCCAACGATGTGAGGTTATCTCGAACACCGTGAAGTGCTTGTAATTGACGATTAGGCGATGCATATTTCTCTATATTCTTTATTGATGCACTTAAATCTTCAATAGATCGTTTGGTAACTCCCTGATGTATAGGTTGAGATTCAGACTGTATTGCAGTCGAAAATGCTGACGCCTGTTTGCCTAATAGAATTAAAGTACGTTGACATCTATATAGAACATCTGAATGAAAAAATGATTGCGTTAAAACCTGGTAGTCTGCGTGGGAGCTGCTAGTTCTTTCATGAATATCTTGTGCAATCAAATATTGATGAAAAGCCAATTTAAGCCAATCGGAATTATTACCGTGTTGGAGTCTACTCAGTATACTTTCCTTTGTTGAGTTTAGTGCATTGACTACACGCCCATTTTGGAGCACTAAGGACATTCGTCGTTCCGCCTGGTCAATTTCCCGAATGGGCTCGAGCAAGTTTGCTTTCAGTTGTAGGTATTCACCAAGTGCAGCATAAAGTTTTGCTAATCTAGCTTGAACGGGTTGTTTAGGTAGTAGTGCAAACCAAATAACAGAAATTGCTCCATACCACATTGCTCCAATTAAAAGTAGGGGGATTGAACTAGCGACTAGTGTTCGACTAGAGTGGGCTGATAGTGCTGTATATAAAATGAGCACTAAAGATCCGAACGATATCGCTCGATATCTCTCTCCTATTGCACCTAGCATCGTTAGAGTAAAGGCTGCAAAGCAAATCACAAGTGCTAGTAGTATCGGCCAAGGTAAGCTTAACCATACTGCTCCAGTTACAGTTAAGAACGTACATATGGCAATGAATTGTGATCGTAAACGAGCCCTCCAGTGATCATCAGTCTCAGTTAAGGCACTTGCTATAACTCCCAACATTATCTGCAGAAGATCGCTATCCCAATTTGTTAACCAATGTGCCAGAAATACCGTTGTAAGTGCTAACAACGCTCGTGTGCCATTTGTGAAGCTATCACGGTTGAATGTAGCCAATACTGTTTGAATCCATTCACCTTTTTTTAAAATAGAGATAAATTTATTCATTGTTGGAGATTTTAAATATTAGATAGGTCTTAACTAAAACATAATTTAGAATAATCCTCTGACTCCTAGTGTAGACGAAATCACCAGGATGATTATTTTAAGTTTCTATCTCCCCTTTCTTACTAATTTGCTTTTACTCTATCATTTGCCAATGTCTCCAGGTTATTTAATCAATTCCTTTCGCTGTTTATTTCAATCCGG
>CAINFN010000134.1 GCA_903848125.1 uncultured Bacteroidota bacterium | reverse complement strand
TACGGAAAGCAAACGGACAAGCTGAAAGGCTTGCCCGGCGCTGCTCTTTGAACATGTTTGCGGGCTGGACGGGACTCGAACCCGTCCCAACCATCAGTCGGGATGACAGGGCGGCATTCTAACCAACTGAACTACCGATCCTTGTTTCATGGATAAATCCACTTATAAGGGGTGCAAAGATAAGGGGAAACTGCTTTTTTAAACAAATCTTTTATTAAAAAACCTTTATTATTTTTACGTCCCAATAGAAGCTTATGCCAGTATACCCAAATCGTCAGTTTTTAGATTTTGAACAACCTATTAAAGAGCTGTACGAACAAATAGAAGCGACCAAAAAATTAGCTGAAAAAAATCCAAAAATAAATTTATCTGCTACCATTCATCAATTAGAGCAATCTATTGTAGACAAGCGAAAAGCAATCACAGCAAGCCTTTCACCTTGGCAACGCGTTCAATTAAGCAGACATCCCGATAGGCCTTATACCTTAAAGTACATTCAAAACATGTGCGATAAATTTATAGAATTACATGGCGATCGAAATGTAAAAGACGATAAAGCCATGGTAGGAGGCTTCGCGGAATTGGATGGTCATACGGTGATGATGATTGGGCAGCAAAAGGGAAGTAATACCAAAGCACGTCAATTACGCAACTTTGGAATGGCCAACCCAGAAGGGTATCGAAAAGCGCTTAGATTGATGAAATTGGCCGAAAAGTTCAATAAGCCTGTCATCTGCTTAATTGATACGCCGGGTGCTTTCCCAGGCCTAGAAGCCGAAGAAAGAGGGCAAGGTGAGGCCATTGCGCGTAATATATATGAGATGATTAGGTTAAAAGTGCCTATCATTATTTGTATCATTGGAGAAGGGGCTAGTGGCGGTGCCTTGGGCATTGGTGTGGGAGATAAGACTTTGATGATGGAAAACACCTGGTATACGGTTATCTCACCTGAAAGTTGCAGTTCGATATTATGGCGTAGTTGGGATAAAAAAGAAGTGGCTGCTGAGCAATTAAAGTTAACTGCCATTGATATGAAAGGCTTTGGATTGATTGATGAAATTGTACCAGAGCCTGTTGGCGGAGCACATTGGAGTTATACAGAAGCTGCTGCAGGTTTAAAGGAAAAAATTGTTGCCGCCTTGGAAGCTGTTAAAAATATGGATCCAGCCACTCGTGTACAAAATAGAATTGAGAAATACAGTAAAATGGGCTTCTGGGAAGAAGCATAAAATTATTTAATTATCTTTAGTCCCATGTTAAAAGAAACCCTAAAAGGAACTGGTGTTGCATTAGTAACTCCATTTAAAAAAGACAAATCAATTGATTTCGCAGCACTTGAAAATTTAATCGATTTGCAAATTGCAGGTGGGCTAGATTATTTAGTTACACTAGGTACTACTGGAGAATCGGTAGTGTTATCTGATCAAGAAAAATTGGAGGTATTTAATTGCACAGTCAAAAAAGTAAATGGTCGTGTTCCTATTGTGGTGGGAATTGGTGGAAATGATACCGCAGCGGTGATAAAATCTTTTAGCAAATTTGATTTGACAAAAGTAGTAGCCATTTTAAGTGTTACTCCTTATTACAATAAACCATCTCAAGAAGGGTTGTACCAACATTATATCGCGCTTGCAGATGCAGCGCCTAAACCTATCTTATTGTATAATGTGCCAGGACGTACTGGAAGAAATATGTCTGCGGCCACTACACTTCGATTAGCACCACATCCAAATATAGCAGGTATTAAAGAAGCGGGTCCTGAAATGGCGCAAATTATTGCGATACTAAAAGACAGACCTACCGACTTTTTAGTAGTGAGTGGTGATGATGAAATTGTGATGGCACAAATAGCTTGTGGCGCGGATGGGGTAATTAGTGTAGCCGCGAATGCATTTCCAAAAGCATTTTCTGATATGATTCGTTTTGCTATGAGTGGTGATTTTGTTAAAGCAAAAGCAATTAATGATTCAATGATAGAAGGCTATTCTTATATGTATGAAGAAAACAATCCTTCAGGTATTAAGGCCTTTATGTTTGAGCAAGGAACCATTGAAAATGAGTTGCGCTTACCTCTTGTACCTGTGAGTGCACCGTTGCAACAAAAAATTAAACATTTCATACAGCATTATAAAGGGTAGTGGCTAAAAATTAATTTAGCTTTTTCTTTATTGCTTGTAATTTCATTAGTGCCTCAACGGGTGTTAAATTATTTATATCCATTTCATCTAATTCTTTTCGGATAGATTCAAAGGTTTCTGTGTGGGCATCAAAAATGGATAACTGATATTTTGTATTAGGTTCTTGTGCAGAGGGCGTAGCTAAATTTTGACTTCCTTGGTTTTTCAATTCCATTTCTTTCAAAATTTCATTGGCTCTGCTGACTAATATATTGGGCATGCCCGCCATCTTCGCCACATGTATACCAAAACTATGTGTGCTGCCTCCTTTAGTCAATTTGCGTAAGAAAATTATTTTATTGCCTACTTCTTTATGACTTACATGGTAATTGTGCACCGTAGAAAGTTGAGCTTCTAAATCATTTAGTTCATGATAATGCGTAGCAAAAAGTGTTTTTGGTTTTTGTTTGGATTGATGAAGAAACTCTACAATACTCCAAGCAATTGAAATACCATCATAAGTAGATGTGCCTCGTCCAATTTCATCCAATAATATTAAACTACGTGTACTGATATTATTTAAGATACTGGCCGTTTCAAGCATCTCCACCATAAAAGTAGATTCTCCTGCATTTAAATTATCATTGGCGCCTACGCGTGTAAATATTTTATCGGTAAGTGGAATAGAAGCAGCCTGCGCAGGCACATAAGAGCCCATATGCGCCATTAAGGTAATTAAGGCAGTTTGTCTTAGTACTGCACTTTTACCACTCATATTGGGTCCCGTTAAAATAATAATTTGTTGTGTGGCAGGATCTAAAACAACATCATTAGGAACATAAGTTTCATCAATGGGTAAACTTTTTTCTATCACGGGATGTCTGCCTGCGGTAATGTTTAATATGGACTCATTGGTTAAATTAGGCTTACAATATTTATTTTCTTTGGCAATTTGTGCAAAGCATAATAAACAATCCAATGTGCCAATAAGTTGCCCATTTTTTTGAATGTTGCCCATTTCAGCAAAAACGGTATCTAATAATTGTTGATACAGTTCATGTTCGAGTGTTAAAATTTTATCTTCGGCGCCTAATATCTTTTCTTCGTAAATTTTTAGTTCTGGAGTAATGTATCTTTCTGCAGTGGTCAATGTTTGTTTGCGAATCCATTCTGCAGGCACTTTGTTTTTGTGCACATGGGTTACTTCTAAATAATAACCATACACATTATTATAACCAATTTTTAAAGAAGAGATACCCGTGATTTCTGCTTCCTTATTTTGTATTTGAGTTAAGAAGTCTTTACCTCCGCTGGATATATTTCTAAGTTCATCTAAACTGCTAGAAACGCCTTCTTTAATAAAACCTCCTTTCACTGTTGTGGCAGGGGGTTGTTCTAATAATCTATGTAGAATAGCTTTCTTGCTTTTATCACAAACGGCTATCTCTTTTCCTATTTCTTGTAAAAAACTATTTCTTGAATTGGAGACTTGTTCTTTAATAGTAGTCACCGCCTCTAATGATTTTGCTAACTGCATTAATTCACGGGGCTGAATTTTTCTAGTCGATAACTTACTGGCTAGCCTTTCTAAGTCCCCACAAGATTCTATCAGTTCTCTTAATTCACTAGAGCCTGTGCTATCTTCTAATAAACTTCCTACAGCGTCCAAACGCTTATTAATTTGCGTAATAGATTGAAGTGGAAATACCAGCCATCTTTTTAATAACCTTGCACCCATGGGGCTCTTGGTGGCATCCATAATTTCAAGCAATCCTTTTCTATCAGCGCCATTGCCTATTAATTCTAAATTGCGAATGGTGAATTTATCCATCCACAATATTTCTTCACGCACCATATTTTTAATGGTATGGATATGTTGTAAATGCGGATGTTCTGTTTCTTTTAAATAATGTAAGATAGCACCTGCGGCCATGATGGCTTTTTTTTGATCTGCAATACCAAATCCTTTTAATGTAGTGGTTTGAAATTGTTTCAACAATAACTCTGTAGCAAAGGCTTCGTCAAAAATCCAATTATCTAATCCATAAGTATAAAATCCATTACCAAAACTTTCTTTGAAAGCAGCTTGATAATTTTTAGGGTGTAAAATTTCTGCTGGTTGTAAACTTTGTAATAATTTATCTAAATAATCTGTGTTTCCTTCTGCTATTAAAAATTCACCTGTAGTAATGTCTAAAAAAGCAATACCACCTTGTTCATTTTCTACATAAATCGCCGCTAAAAAATTATTGTTCTTGTGTTCTAGTAATTTATCATTGGTAGCAATGCCAGGCGTGAGCATATCTGTTACACCTCTTTTAACAATGCCCTTTACATTTTTTGGATCTTCCAATTGATCGCATATGGCCACTCTATGACCCGCTTTCACTAATTTATGTAAATAGGTATCTAAAGAATGATGAGGAAATCCGGCTAATTCACTGGAGGAAGCAGCTCCATTATTTCTTTTTGTCAATGTGATGCCCAAAACCTTAGAGGCTACAATGGCATCTTCACCAAATGTCTCGTAAAAATCGCCCACACGGAACAACAAAATAGCATCGGGATATTTTTGCTTAATAGCCCGGTGTTGTTGCATGAGTGGCGTATCGGCACTTGATTTTGACATGGTGGACAAACCTACATAATTTTTCATAAAAAGCCTACTTTTGCGTATGCGCAAACTAAGCATGGACGAGTTGGGACGAAAGACGGTGGCCGACTTTAAATTGGCCCACAAAAAACCCCTGGTGGTGGTCATGGACAATATCCGAAGCATGCACAATGTGGGTAGTGTTTTTAGAACCTCCGATGCTTTTTTAATTTCAGGTATTTGCTTATGTGGATTTACGCCACAGCCTCCTCATAGAGACATTCATAAAACGGCTTTAGGTGCCACTGAATCGGTAGACTGGGTTTATTATGAAAATACCGCAGAGGCTGTTACTGCTTTAAAAGAGCAAGGCTATAAAGTATTTGCCATCGAACAAACCCAGGGAAGTATATCTTTGGAAAATTTCAAAAGCTATATCAACGAAAAGTCAAACATAGGTTCAAACAATTCACTTGCTTTTGTATTTGGCAATGAAGTGGAAGGAGTGAGCGATGAGGTATTGGCTATTTGTGATGGCGCGGTGGAGATTCCACAATACGGCATGAAGCATTCTTTAAATATTTCAGTAGCTGCGGCGATTGTTTTATGGGAGATGGTGAGATAGGTATTACTAGAAATAAGTTAGGTATAGAAGAAATAGGATAGGATTAGATTGAAGAGTAAATTACAATTAATAGATTTAAAATATGTCGGCAGTTAAAAATTATTTGAGTTTGGTGAAATTTTCACACACTATTTTCGCATTGCCCTTTGCGTTGATTGGTTTTGTGTTAGGCGTAAGATCAAAATGGATGGCTCAATTACCGGTGGAACATTTTTTCTTAAAATTCTTTTTAGTATTGGTCTGTATGGTAAGTGCACGTTCTACAGCCATGGCATTCAATAGGTATTTAGATAGACACTTTGATAAGTTAAATCCAAGAACTGCCATTAGAGAAATTCCTTCAGGTATTATCAAAGCAGAAAAAGCATTGGTGTTTATTTTTATTAATATGGGCGTATTTGTGCTGGCTAGTTTTTTTATTAATTCAATTTGTTTTTATTTATCGCCTGTGGCTTTGTTTGTAATTTTATTTTACAGCTACACCAAGCGTTTTACTTATTTATGTCATTTGGTTTTAGGCATTGGACTTTCTTTAGCGCCCATTGGGGCTTATTTAGCAGTAACAGGCAGCTTTGCCATATTGCCCTTGTTGTTTTCTTTTGCAGTGGTATTTTGGGTAAGTGGTTTTGATATTATTTATGCGCTGCAGGATATTGATTTTGATCAATCACAATCGCTGTATTCCATACCAAGTTATTGGGGTTTGCATAAAGCTTTAAGTATTGCAAGGGTATTGCATGTATTTTCTGCTGCCTTTGTTGTTGCAGCCTATTTTGTAGGAGGCTTTCACTTTCTTTATTTAGTTGGGCTACTAGTTTTTATAGGTATGCTTTTGTACCAACATAGTATTGTAAAGCCCAATGACCTGAGTAAAGTAAACATTGCATTTATGACTGCCAATGGAATTGCCAGTATTGTATTTAGTATTTTTGTAATTACTGCATTAGTTATAGAAATAATGAGTGCAAATAATAATTTTATTCATTTTAATTAAACACCTTGGCTAGAATTATTTGTATTGATTACGGTGGAAAAAGATGCGGTTTGGCGGTGACCGATCCTTTGCAAATTATTGCAACGGCATTAACCACGGTGGACACCAAGGATTTATTTATTTTTTTAGCCGATTATATTTCAAAAGAACCAGTTGAATTAATTTTAATAGGAGAGCCGCTTAATTTAGATGATACGCCCACGCATGCAACACCCCTTGTGAAAAAAGCCATTGTAGATTTAGGCAAAAAATTTCCTACCATTCCCATTCAAACAGTGGATGAGCGCTATAGTTCCAAAAATGCAGTCAGGGCCATGGTGGAGATGGGCATGAAGAAAAATGATCGTCGAGATAAAAAAACGATAGATAGAGTGGCTGCTACCATGCTATTGCAGGAATATCTCACCAACCGTTCGTAAAAGCCATCTTTTATTGATAACTTTGCAGGCAATATCCCTTTTTTAGTTTTATAATAGTGAGATTATGATTTTACCAATTGTTGCCTACGGTGCAACTATTTTAAGAAAAGTAAGTTTACCCATTGAGGCCGACTATGCTCAATTGAGCGATTTAATCGAGTCCATGTGGGAGACCATGTATGAAAGCAATGGGGTGGGCTTGGCTGCGCCACAAATAAATAAAAACATTCGTTTATTCGTGATGGACAGTGCTCAAATTTTTGCCAACAAAGAAGAAGAGGACGAAGAGGAAGCCTATCCAGATGCACCTGGTATCAAAAAGGTGTTTATTAATGCTAAAGTATTGGAGACGGGTGGAAAGGATTGGATATACAATGAGGGTTGCTTAAGTATTCCTAAAATTAGAGAAGATGTATCAAGAGCGGAGACGGTTACTTTATCTTATATGGATGAAAATTTTGTGCAACATACCGATACATTCAATGGTATGACCGCCAGAATTATTTTACATGAATATGACCACATCGAAGGAAAATTATTTATTGATTATTTGAAGCCATTGCGTCGTAAAATACTTCAGGGTAAATTAAATGATATTTCAAAAGGAAAAGTAAAAGTGGATTATAAAATGATGCTACTTAAATAAAACATTTCACAACCGTTAATCCTACCTATGCAATTCAATTTTAAAAATTATTTCTTATTTGTAAGCTTACTGCTACTTACAAATTTAAATTTAGTTGCTCAGGATTCTACGGTGAATGAGCAAGGGCAAAAATTTACTTTAACAGATGCTATTGTTAGGAATCATTTTGATTACAAGGAAATCCTTCAAAGAATTAAAGAAGATACGAGTTTCTATAAGGCTTTTAAAACACTTCGTATTATTGGATACAGTTCTTATAATTTTGTTGAGATGAAAGATAAGAATGAAGCTGTGGTAGCCACCTTAAATAGTAAAACCAAACAAATTCGTAAAGACAATTGCCGCAGCATGGAAGTGTTGGAAGAAAGAACTTCTGGGAATTTAAGAAACGCCAATGGAGACTATAATTATGTAACCCCTTCGTTGTATGCGAGTTTATTTTTTACCAAAGGCACTGTTTGTGGAGAAACCAATATTGTCACTGGCAAAAAAAGAGTAGTACAAGGATCCAGCATGGAAAAAGCAAAAGAGCAACTGAAGATGTTGTTTTTTAATCCAGGAAAAAAAATACCAGGGATTCCATTTATTGGCAACAAGCTTGATTTGTATGACGAGTCGGCGCATGAGTTATACGATTACAAATTAGATTATGTAGATTACCATGGTCAATTGGCTTATGTATTTGACGTACAACCTAAAAAGGATTTAGGCTTTTTTCAAAAAGATAGGGTGGTGGTAGATCAAATGATTACTTGGTTCAATCCTAAAACCTTAGAAGTACTTGGACGTAATTATTCACTAAGCTATAAAGCTGGGGTGTATGATTTTAATGTGCAAATGGAAGTAGAAATGACTTATTTCAATGGGTTATTGGTACCAAAAATATTACGCTACAAAGGCAATTGGGATGTGATTTTCAAAAAAAGAGAAAGGGGATTGTTTACGGCTACCTTGTTTGATTACAAGACTGGAGAATAAGTCCGTAACTTAAATAACTACTTTTATACTTTCAAGAAACTTGTTTCAATATATTTTACTACTTCAATTAAACTGCCGGTTTCTTTAAATACGCGTAATTGTTGATCGGCGCCTGTGCCATTGCTAAATATATCTTTTACTTTATCTAAATGTGTTCTGCTGCCTAATTCGTCGGCAACATCATCCACGAAATCTAAAAGCTCATTGATTAAGTCAGCCATGGGCACTTCTTTTTCTTTACCAAAGTCTATCAACTTTCCTTCAATACCATACCTACTTGCTCTCCATTTGTTTTCATTAATTAAGGCACGTTGGTAATTAATGAAATTTATATTCTGACGTCGTAAGCTGTAAATTTTCGCACAAATGGCTTGAAAAAATGCAGCAATGGTAATTGTTTCTTGAACGGTCATGGGCACATCACAAATTCTAAATTCAATAGTATTGAAAACTGGGTGCACTCTTAAATCCCACCAAATTTTTTTCGCATCGTCTATGCAGTTTGTTTTTATAAGTAATTGTATAAACTTTTCATAGGCTTCAATGCTTTCAAAAGTATCGGGAATGCCTGTTCTTGGAAATTTATCAAATACTTTACTTCGATAAGATTTATAACCCGTATCTCTCGTTTCCCAAAAAGGGGAGTTGGTGCTTAATGCATATATATGTGGTAAAAAGTACCTAGCTGTATTGGCAATTTGAATCGCCATACTTCTGTCCTCCATTCCTATGTGCACGTGTAATCCAAAAATCAAGTTGCTTCTTGCCGCCTGTTGTAATTCATTTAAGATGGCTTGATATCGAGTTTGATCTGAAACCATTTGTGTTTCCCATAAACTAAAAGGGTGGGTGCCTGATGCACCAATACTAAATCCTAAACCTTTTGCAACGTCTGAAACATGGGTTCTTAATTCCAATATTTCTTTAAAAGCTTCATTTACATTTTGACAAATGCCCGTGCCTACTTCTACCACGGCTTGATGCATTTCTGCTTTTATCTTATCCTTGAATTTTTTCTGTCCTTCATTGACAATAGTTTGTTGATGGCTTTTTAATTCCTTAGTGGAAGGATCTAGTACCATGTACTCTTCTTCCACTCCAATGGTGAATTGTTGTAAATTTTGCATTGCCGTGGATATGAAATTACTTAATTTTTTTTCAGCGGGTAAAAAAAATACCCCTCCACCAATTTGGGAAGGGGTATTCAGGTTAAATTAATTAAGCAAATGGGGATCGCCCAATTATCTATGATAAGAATTTTCAGTCTCGTTTTCTCTTTCTTTATCGTAGGCTTTAATGATGGCCTTCACCAACTTATGCCTTACCACATCTTCTTCATCTAATTGAATATGCGCAATTCCTTCGATATTTTGTAAAATTCGGGAAGCTTTTTCCAATCCGCTTTTTTGATTTCTAGGTAAATCTACTTGGGTAGGGTCACCTGTAATAATGGCTTTGGCATTGGAACCAATACGCGTCAAAAACATTTTTATTTGTAAGTCATTGGCATTTTGCGACTCATCTAATATAATAAATGCATTGTCTAAGGTCCGTCCTCTCATATAAGCAAGGGGCGCAATTTCAATGGTGCGCGTTGTCATGTAATAACCCAACTTGTCGGCAGGGATCATATCATCCAATGCGTCATAGAGTGGGCGTAAATAAGGGTCAATTTTTTCTTTTAAATCACCTGGCAAAAAGCCTAAACTTTCTCCTGCTTCTACCGCTGGGCGAGTTAAAATTATTTTCTTCACCACTTTGTTTTTTAAAGCCCTTACTGCTAGTGCTACAGCGGTATAGGTTTTTCCGGTACCTGCTGGTCCAATGGCAAATACGATATCATTTTTATCAGCAGCTTGCACCATTTTTTTCTGATTGGCTGTTCTAGCTCTAACGGTTTTTCCATTAGGGCCAAAAACCAATACTTCATTGGGGTTCTTGTCAACAAAATTATCAATCACTTCTGCGTCATCACCTCCTAAAATTTGTTCAAAATAGATTTCACTCAAATGACCATTGCGTTGCATGTAAGCGATGATCAAGTCAATTTTTTCTTTGGCTAAATCAATCTGTTCAGGTGCGCCGCTAAGTTTAATTTGAGTACCTCTTGATAAAATTTTTAGTAAGGGAAATTTCTTTTTTAAGATGTCGAACTTGTTGTTGTTAACGCCGAAAAATTCAATAGGGTTAACGGTTTCTAAATTGATGATGGTTTCAGTCAATGGATTAGAATTTAAGGGTTAGTATTGTTTTTAATCAGCCTAACATAAATTTAAATTAAGTAAAACAAAACAACAAGGATTAAATACGCACAAATGTGCATTACTTAAATTGATAACATTGGAATCTTAATTTGTTAAAGATAGGGTAATATTAAGCCTGCTTTAGTGCAACAATCATGGCAATGGGATCAGCTGCTTTAAATACAGTAGTGCCTGCTACTAAAACATCGGCACCCGCCTTAGTAAGTGCTGCTGCATTGTTGGCATCCACGCCTCCATCTATTTCAATAAGGGTAGAAGCACCCGCTTTTACAATCATTTCTTTTAGGGCTACTACTTTCTCATAAGTAGTTTCAATAAATTTCTGTCCCCCAAATCCAGGGTAAACACTCATCACACATACAAGGTCTATCTCTTTTATAAAAGGAGCAAGAACTGCTGCATCGGTATCAGGATTGATGGCCACACCTGCTTTCATTCCTTGCGCTTTAATTTGAGCAAGGGTACTAGCTAGTTCAGGGCAGGCTTCATAATGTACCGTTAAAATATCAGCCCCTGCTTTTTTAAAAGCAGTAATATATTTTTCAGGAGAGACAATCATTAAGTGTACATCGCATACTTTGGTAGTCGTTTTTCTTATTTGTTCTATCACGGGTAACCCAAAACTGATATTAGGTACAAAGCTTCCATCCATCACATCTAAATGAAACCAAGCCGCTTCGCTTTCATTAAGCATAGCGCAAGCTTTTCCTAATTCTAAAAAATTGGCAGCTAATAAGGAAGGGGCAATAATGGGCATAGGATAGATTTGGTACAAAGGTGTATTTTTTTTGAGGATTTTACAATTAATATGACTTAATTATGACCCTAATAAGGGAACTTAATGACTTAAATTAGTTCGAGCAATCATTTTAGTATTTACTTTTGCCTCCAATCAATTAACGTATGAAACAAATAAGCTTTTTATTTTTTATGGCATTAGTAGCCATAACAGTTCAATCACAGGATTCTGTTTTATTTGCAGGTGAAAAACATTTTAAAAACATTCACCAACTTACTAATAGTGGAGACAATGCCGAAGCCTATTGGAGTTTTGATGGCAAGCGTATTACTTTCCAAAGAACCAATCCAAAAGAAGGCATTAATTGCGATGAAATTTTTATGGGAGTAGTGCCTACAAAATTGAAAGACACTTTTACTTATAAGTCAATTAGTGGTGGTAAAGCAAGAACCACTTGTTCTTATTTTACAAAAGATGGTGCACACATAATATATGCTTCCACTAAAAATGGGGGAGATCAATGTCCTCCTGCTGTAGACCGCGCTAAATATGGCAATAAATACATTTGGCCTTTGTACAGTACCTATGATATTTATATGGCAGATACGAGCGGTAAAATTATAAAGCAATTAACTAAGTCTGATGGATATGATGCAGAAGGCACTTTGTCTTATGACGGAAAAAAAATGATTTATTGCAGTGTGAAAGACGGCGACTTAGATTTGTATGTTATGGAATTGGCTACTGGAAAAGAAATTAAAGTAACCAATACCTTGGGCTATGATGGGGGTGCTTGGTTTAGTCCAGATGGTAAAAAAATTGTTTGGAGAGCAAGCCGTCCTACTAGTGCAGAAGACGTAGCAGAATATAAAAGCTTATTAAAGGAAGGTTTGGTAGCTCCTACCCAAATGGAAGTGTGGGTTGCCAATGCAGATGGAACGGATGCCAAACAAATTACCCATTTAGGACAAGCCAATTGGGCACCTAATTTTACCCCTGATGGGAAACATATTATTTTTTGTAGTAATCATGAGTACAAACGTGGATTTCCATTTAACATGTACTTGATTGACTTAGAAGGCAATCATTTGGAAAAAGTAAGCAGAGACAAAGGCTTTGACGCCTTCCCAATGTTTAGCCCAGATGGTAAGAAAATTATGTTTTCTTCTAACAGAAACAATGGAGGCACCCGCGACACCAATTTATTTGTAGCCGATTGGGTAGATTAATTCATAAAATGGATATATTAGCACTATGAATACAGGCTTATTACATTTACACAATCTCTTAAGATGGGTCATTTTAATTACCCTCATCTTATCTATCGCTAAGTTATTGACCAAGCAGGATGCCTTAAAAACAAGCAAAATCTTGTTGATTAGTGCGCATACCACCTTGGTATTAGGGCTATACCAATACTTTTTTGGTCCATCCGGCTTCCAATTGATTCGTCAAATGGCAGGGGGGATGAAAGAGTTGATGAAGGATGCCGCCGGTCGTTTTTGGGCGGTGGAGCATATTACTTCCATGATTTTAGCCATCATATTAATCACCATTGGTCATATTAAGTATAAAAAAGGGGGCAAACCTGGGACAACAATGGTACTTTATTTGGTGGCCTTGCTGCTTATTTTGTCTGCTATTCCATGGCCTTTTAGGGCGGGCATTGGTCGACCTTGGTTGCCAGGGATGTAATTTTATAACTGATTGATTTTCAATATAATTTTAAGGAGAACGGCCCGTTCTCCTTTTATTTTGCCTATTTCGCAATATTTCGGGGTGATTTTTTCATAATTCCATTCATTTCCATATCTTTGCAACCCCAAAATAAGTATGTCAAAACAACCGCTGATTAAACAAGATGGAGTAATTATAGAAGCAATGAGCAACGCCATGTTCAGAGTTAAATTAGAAAATGGACATGAAATTTTGGCGACGATCTCTGGTAAAATGCGCATGCACTATATCAGAATTTTGCCGGGGGATAAAGTGGGTTTGGAAATGAGTCCTTACGATTTAACAAGAGGAAGAATCAATTTCAGACACAAATAACAAGATAAAAAATTAGTAGGAAATAAATATTTAAAAACAAAAAGATGAAAGTTAGAGCATCCATTAAAAAACGTAGTGCCGATTGCAAGATCGTGAAGCGTAAAGGTAAATTATACGTTATCAACAAAAAGAATCCTCGCTTTAAGCAAAGACAAGGATAATTATCAAAAAATACAAATAACAAAAAACCAGTTTTAAAATATGGCTCGTATTGCCGGTATAGACTTACCAAAAAACAAAAGAGGAGAGATAGGACTACAGTACATCTTCGGTATTGGACATTCAACTGCTCAGTACATCTTAAACAAAGCAAACATCAGTTACGATAAAAAAGTAAATGAGTGGAACGACGATGAGCAAACTGCTATTCGTAATATCATCAACGCTGAATTTAAAGTAGAAGGTGCTTTACGTAGTGAAGTTTCTATGAGCATTAAGCGTTTGTTAGACATTGCTTGTTACCGTGGTTTACGTCACAGAAAAGGTTTACCTGTTCGTGGTCAACGTACTAAAACTAACTCACGTACGCGTAAGGGTAAGCGTAAGACAGTTGCTGGTAAGAAAAAAGTTGCTAAGAAATAATTAGTCGCATAAAAAAATCGGATCCTACAAAAAAGTAGGGGAGATTTAAATTAAAAACCCGTTTCTATTACAAGTAACAACAAGTAATAAAAACACACCTCAAAAAAAATGGCAAAACCAATCAAAGCACAAAACAGTGCAAAAGCGGCTTCTAAGAAAAGAGTCGTTAAAATTGATGCATCTGGCGAAGTTCGTATCAGTGCAACATTCAACAATTTAATTATTGCTTTCACAAATAAAGCTGGTCAAGTGATTAGCTGGAGCAGTGCTGGTAAAATGGGCTTCAGAGGTTCTAAAAAGAACACTCCTTATGCAGCTCAAATGGCCGCAGCTGATGCAGCAAAAGTAGCCTCTGACGCTGGAGTTAAAAGAGTAGAAGTATTCGTTAAAGGTCCAGGTTCTGGACGTGAAGGCGCTATCCGTTCTATTTCACAATCAGGTATTGAAGTAATTGCAATTCGTGATGTAACGCCAATGCCACACAATGGTTGTCGTCCTCCAAAACAAAGAAGAGTTTAATTTTTTTATATAACAAACAAGGGTGCATCATTCATTTTAGATTTTTACCGATGATGCATCGACACTAAAAAATCACAATACAAGAATTATGGCACGTTACACAGGCCCCAAAACCAAAATTTCCCGCATTTTCGGCGAACCTATTTTAGGAAACGCAAAATGGTTGGGTAAAAACAGCAACCCTCCTGGTCAGCATGGCGCACAACGCAAGCGCAAGCAATTAGGTGAGTACGCTTTACAATTAAGAGAAAAACAAAAAGCCAAATATACTTATGGTGTATTAGAGCGCCAATTTCGTAAAACATTTGAAGAAGCATCTCGTATTAAAGGTGTTACAGGTGAAAACTTGATCAAATTGTTGGAATCACGTTTAGACAATACCATTTTTAGAATGGGATTAGCAGCGAGTCGTCCCGAAGCACGTCAGTTAGTAGCACACAAACACATTACTGTAAACGGTGATGTTACCAATGTGCCTTCTTACACATGTCGTCCAGGTGATGTAATTGCTTACCGTCCTAAAAGTGCTCACAATACTTCTATTGTTGCTAAGCAACGTGGTAGAAATACTAAGTTTAGCTGGGTAGATTGGAATGAAACGACCAATACTGGTACTTTCATTACTATGCCAGAGCGTGAAGCGGTTCCTGAAAACATTAAGGAGCAACTAATCGTCGAATTGTATTCTAAGTAGTAGTATATAATAGCAATTAACAAAATTTCTTCCTTGCAGAAGATTCAAATAAAAAATAAATTGACATGGCTATATTAAGTTTTCAAAAACCCGATAAAATTGTTTTACAAAAAGCAAATGACTTTGAAGGACAATTCGAATTCCGTCCATTAGAGCCAGGTTTTGGTTTAACATTAGGCAACGCTTTAAGAAGAGTTTTATTAAGCTCTTTAGAAGGGTTTGCTATTGTAGGTATTAAAATTGAAGGGGTAGACCACGAGTTTGCCACTTTAAAAGGTATCACAGAAGACGTTA
>CAINFN010000133.1 GCA_903848125.1 uncultured Bacteroidota bacterium | reverse complement strand
GGAAATCTTTATTTATCAAAATTTTAGAGCACTATTTTATCTCAAAATCAAGGTAAAAATCAAAATAAGATCCAATTCAAGCCCTTAATGGGTTAAAAGATTGTAAACTGACTCTAAAAAATGCCCATTGTCAAAATTTATTGAGGCAATGGGCAGCTACACAAAAATGGAAATAGTTAAACAGCAATCTTTTCTTTTTTCTTGATTAATTGATTGGTGATGGAATTAAACGCCTCATCAAAAGCTGTCTGAAATGTTTTAGCAGTTGCTTTTACAAAACAATCTTGCTTGGGAATATGAATTTTTATTTCTACCACTTTTTCGTTTATCGGATGGGACATACTTTCTAATTTTAAATACACTTCTACTTTCGTTATTCGATCATGAAATGTTTCCAGTTTCTCTAATTTTTTTTGAACAAAATCTAATAATTTTTGGTCTGCATCAAAATGTACAGTCTGAATACTGATGTTCATAAGATAAAATTTTAAGGATAAAAAATAAGCACTAAATAGGCACTTAATAACCCCGCCTACTTAAGTAAGTTACTCCATTTTTTAAGCTGATGCGAGAATAAAATTGTTTTAAGAAAACTTTATGATTGGCTATGACACTTGTCATATATATCAAAACATCACCATAAATTGCATTAGGCTTTTGGGTGCGCTTTTGAAAAAACTTCTTTTAATTTTTCTATGGTATTGTGCGTATATACCTGCGTTGCAGCTAAACTGCTATGCCCAAGCAATTCCTTTACTGCATTGAGATCGGCGCCGTTATTCATTAGATGAGTTGCAAAACTATGTCTTAATACGTGCGGACTTTTCTTTTGCAAAGTAGTTACTTGTGATAAATAAAATTTTACAAAAGTATATACTGCCTTAGGTTGTAGCGATTTCCCTTTTTCTGTAACAAATAAATGAGGATTGCCATTTGCTGCTTCAGGTTTTTGAGCAATGTATTTTTTTAACGCTATCGAAAATTCAGGACTCAATGGCAATATTCTTTCTTTATTTCCTTTTCCTAACACTTTAATAATTTTTTTTGAAATATCTAACTGATTTTCTTTACACTGAATTAATTCGCTTAAGCGCATACCCGTTGCATAAAAAAGTTGAATCACCATTTTTTCGGTGTAGCCCTTCCACCCTTCTGCAAAAGATAAATTTAAAAACAATTGCTCCATATCATTTTCTGCTACAAAACTGGGAAGTCGTTTGCTAATTTTTGGACTTATCACTGTTTCCATAGGGCTCTTAGTAATTAACCCTTGTTGAATTTGATATTTATAAAATGATTTTAAAGAAGATATTTTTCGATTCAAAGTTTTTCCAGTCATTTCCTCTTCTTTCATAGAGGCCAACCAGGATCGAACCATGGTGCCAGTAATTTGATCATAAGGCATGCCATCATACTGAGTTGCTACAAAATCAAAAAACTGTATTAGGTCATTGGCATACGCAGTAATGGTGTGCATGGAATACCGCTTCTCGAATTGGAGATAGGACAAAAAAGCATTTAATGGAGTGTGGCGGGTTGTTAGCGTCATGACTACATGAAGATACAACCAAGGTGGGGAAAACAAAAACCCAAGATTTCTTGGGTTTAAAAACAAAAACCCAACTTAGGTTGGACCTAGGTTGGGCTTTAATATCATTTGAGAAAAACGAAGGACTATCCCTCTATCTTTCCACTGAAAATTTGTTGTTTGTAAACAGCTTTAAGTACTTCGAAACGACGCTTTACAGATGGTTTTACAAATGCTTGACGTGAACGTAAGTTGATCAAAGTTTTACTTTTCTCAAACTTCTTTTTGTACTTCTTTAACGCTTTGTCGATGTTTTCGCAGTCTTTTGAATCAATTATTAACATAATATATATACCTCCTCAGGTGTTTTTTAGGAAGGCAAAGATAGGATTCCTTTTGAAAATACCAAATTTACTATAGGTTTTTATCGTCTATCCCCCTTCCTTTTAAGGCTCCAGAGATGGCTTGATCCATTACCCTTTCGGCAAAAGGACGAGTTAAGTCGTTTAATTCCTCTGTTTTAGTTTGAATTAGGTTCTTGTCTTCCATGGTAATAGCCAGTTGCAAAGCCTGCATTGCATTGGCTGTTGCGGTCATTTCGTCCTTAGATAATAAGGCCATATTCTTGACCATAAACTTTTCTGTAACCGAAAGCATCTGTTCCGCCTCGGTACTTGCTTCAACAAGTGCCCTGGTGGCTATATCAGCCTTGGCATGGGTAATACTTTCCATTAATCTTTGTTCCACTTCCTCATCCGTTAATCCATATTGAGGGGTGATATCAATACTCTGCGTCACACCACTCCTTAGTTCTTTAGCACTTACTTGTAAAATACCGTCTGCATTAATTAAAAAGCTTACTTCCACTTTAGGAAGTCCTGCAGGCATGGAAGGAATTCCTGATAAAGTAAAAGCCCCTAATTTACGATTGTCTTTTACTAAATCACGTTCGCCTTGATAGACTGAAATATTAATTCCCGATTGAGCATCTTTTTGTGTGGTGTATTGTCTTGCTGCTTTGGTTGGAATTTTAGAATTACGCGGCAACAATACATCCATTAATCCACCCATTGTTTCAATTCCTAAGCTTAAAGGAGTAATATCCAACAACAACATGTTTTGATTATTACCTGCTAAAATATCTGCTTGCACTGCTGCGCCTAATGCAACTACTTCATCTGGATTCACAGAATCGTTTACTGGTTGATTAAAAAATGTTGCTACACTTTTCTTTACCAATGGCACTCTGGTACTTCCTCCTACCATGAGTACGGTATTGATGGATGCGATATCAATTGCCGCATCTGCCATGGCCAACTTACAGCAATCAATTGTTTTATTTATAATTGGAGTAATTAATTTTTCAAACACTTCTTTAGTAATTGAAATTTTTTCTCCCGCAAATTCTGTTTCAAAAAAATCGGCATTGGATAAAACAATTTTTGCTTTTTCTGCAGCCAATCTTAATTGTTGTTTTAAATTTTTATGGTCTTCCAAATGTGCTACCCCCATTTCCTTCATCCAATATTCTATAATGGCTCTGTCTAAATCATCTCCACCTAAATAGGTATCCCCATTGGTACTTAACACTTCAAAAACGCCATTGGCAATTCTTAAAATTGAAATATCAAAAGTACCTCCACCTAAATCGTATACTGCAATTGTTTTTTCTTCTTTTGGATCCATTCCTAATCCATAGGCTAAGCTTGCTGCTGTAGGCTCGTTAATAATTCTCAAAACATCTAGTCCAGCTAACTTTCCTGCATCCCTTGTTGCCTGACGTTGTGTATCATTGAAATAAGCTGGCACCGTAATGACTGCCTTAGTAACTGGTGTTTTTAAAATATGCTCGGCGCGCTTTTTTAATTCCGCCAAAATAAAAGAAGACAAATCTATCGGAGAATAAAAAGTAGATCCCACTTGCACTTTTACTAAGCTGTCTCTATTGTCATCAATAATTTTATACGCAAAAAAATCTTGATGGGTTCTAATATCTTGAT
>CAINFN010000132.1 GCA_903848125.1 uncultured Bacteroidota bacterium | reverse complement strand
TTGGTTTGAATGGGTTTGCTTACGCCATGTACTTGTATATTGCCTGATGCGGTGATAGGGTATTTGCCATCCTTGGTAAAATTAACCGTATTGATATTGGTTATTTTACCAGAAAAAAAAGCACGTGGGAATTTATCAGATTCAAGGTATTCGGTATTAAAATGATTTTGCATGGTCTCCATTTCAAACTTGAAATTTTTTATCAAAAGAATGAAACTCATATCACCATTGGATTCTAGGCGACTTACTACTTCCTTGTTGACTGCATCTATGTCATTATCGTCTACTGCTATAAAATGAACAGTAGCATTGTTGGTACTGTACTTTTTTTGAGCACTCACCGAGGTGGCACAACCAATAAATAGAATAAGGACCCAAATTTGGATTTTCATATATCAATGTTTGAACATCAAAAATACTTCTTTTAATTGATTCTTTCTATTTGATGTATTGATGGATAGGTTGTCGATTGGAAATGCTCTTTCCTAGGGTCATTTCATCGGCATATTCAAGTTCTCCACCAAAGGCAATCCCCCTTGCAATGGTCGTAATTAAGCAATTAGATTTGTTTAGCTTTTTTTGAATATAATAGATAGTGGTGTCCCCTTGAATATTGGGATTTAAAGCAAAAATTAATTCAGTGACTTTGTCTTTACTTACTCTATCAATCAAAGGCTCAATGGTTAATTGCTCGGGCCCAATTCCATCTAATGGAGAAATGATACCACCTAAAACATGGTAGGTCCCATTAAATTGTTGCGTGTTTTCTATAGCAATTACGTCACGAATATTTTCTACTACACAAATGGTATCTTTTTTTCTTCCTGAATTAGCACATATGGAACAAATACTACCATCACTTATATTAAAACAGCGTTGACAAAATTGAATTTCTTTTCTCATTTTTTGTAAGACCTCGCTAAAATGAGTAGTGGTTGCTTCTTCTTGTTTTAATAAGTGTAATACCAATCTTAAAGCAGTTTTTTTACCAATGCCTGGTAGTTTGGCAAATTCTGCCACTGAATTTTCTAATAAGGTTGAGGGTAATTGCATAATTTATAAGGAGCGCGTAAAATTACTTATTAATCGTCAATATTAATTCATTCTCCCAATTCGCTTTTATATTTAATGTAGTGGAGAGTATTTGAACTGTTTCGGGTTGCTTTTTAGTTTTACCATAATAACTACCCGTATCCCATATGCCATTATTATTGGAGTCATTTAACAACTTTAAACTATAATCACCTGGAGGCAATTGCTCTATCACAATTGCATTTTTTGTGATAGGGTAACTAAATTTTACTTTATCATCCTGAGTTAATTGAAGTACTTGATTTATTTTTTCGTCTACTCCACTTATTCTTATAATACAAGATCCATAAGACAAAGCTGATTTTGTAATAAACTTAAGGGTATCCGTTTTGACAAGCCTATTGTTTAAAGAATCTCTGATACTTTCTTTAGGTACGATCAAATGGTATTTTGTTGCTGATTTCCATGGATAATCTATAACCACAGTTTCGGGATGCGCGCTATCAATTTGGGTTGTATAGCCCTCTAATGGATGATTTAAGGTGTCACATAATGTAATTGGGAAACTATCATTAAAGTGGATAGGGGTTTCAAATATCAAATTCAATTTTTTTAATAAGTCTTGTTCACTGCCATCTAAATTTTTGCTATACTTCAAAGCCACGCCTGTTTTGTTTACGCTTTTACTAAGTGTTTTTTTCTTTTCAGGTTTTTTAGCCCCTTGGAATACATACAAATGCATCGAATCCATTTGAGGTTGAATGGTGATAGGCTTGTTGGCAAAGGCAAATAACTTGGTACTATCGTCGTATCTTTTTGTAAAATCGTTAGGGACTACAAATAAATGATAGCTATTGGGTGGCAAAAAACGAAATGTAAATTTCCCCTTGCCATTAATCTTTGTATAATAAAGAGGTTTGTCTTTAAAAATAGCAGAATCTTTATCAACTGGTTGCAAAACAACTAATAAAGTGGTATCCACTTTTCCAGTTTCGGCCAATGACACAGTTCCTTTTAACACGCCCGTATCTAAGTGATTGCCTGTACTAAAAACATAAGTAAAATTAGCAGCTATATTTCCTTCATTCACATCCTTAATGGCATTTCCAAATTCAAAGCTATAAGTAGTATTTGGCTTTAAAGTATCTATGATTTTTATTTTAAGCGTATTTAATCTAGCATCTATTAATGGAACATTTTTTAAGGATGGAGATACAATTAAATTTTCTTGTATGGAACTACTAACAATATATTCATTAAAAGCAACTAGAATTTCTTTGGGTTGTATGTTTAAAGAGGAATCATGCGGCTTGGCAACTACTAAATAAGGTGGTAAACTATCTCTTGGGCCGCCTAAGGGGGGTACAATATTGGCACAGCCAGTCATTTGTACCGCTATACTAAATGCAAAGCCTACTCCTAATATTATTTTTATAAAAGCACTTTTATTCATACCCTGCAAACTTACTTTATTTATGCTTCCTCTGTTTCTGATTCCTGCTTTATTTCGTGTAATGCCACTGTCAATTGATTGGTTTTAACAAAATTACACCAATGACAATCCTCTTTACCACAGCCTGTATAAAAATCTTTATTTTGAATCTTCTCCCAAACCATTTGTATTTGTTGGCTAACTGTAGTCAAATCGGCGTCTGAAATACTGATGGCTATTTTTTCAAAAAGCTTTTTCTTATTGGGTTCTACAAAATCAAATTCAGCACTTACTACCTCCCAATTTTTAGGATGGTGGTTGAGTAGTATTTTATAAAACACCGCCTGCCTCCAATAATCGCCTCCCAATGGATTTTTATCATTGGGCCCTTGTAATTTTTCGCGTGCATTTTCAATATTACCCGTTTTGTAATCTATCACCACCACCTGCTTCCCATTGAATTCGATTTTATCTATGGCGCCCTTTAATGGAATGTCTTTGACTACTACATTGTTAATTCGATATTCGGTCGTGACTACTTTATTCCATTCGTTTACATAACGATCATAATATTTAATAAGCACCGTTTCGCCCAGTTCCTTTCGGTCTTTGAACTCTTGATTGGTAAATGCCTCTCGATGCCTATTCATGTAATAATTAAAATCTTGCACCAAGGTTTGTATATCAGGAAAGACATTATTTGCATCCTGCATTTTTTTAAATAATTTATTCAATGCGTCATGCACTGCAGATCCAAAAGTAGTAGCTTCTGATTTTCCTGAAGGCACTCTTATTAAACTATTGTAATAAAAATGTAATGGACATTTTAAATAATTGTTTAATGCCGTTACGTTCATCGAAAACTTTTCCAGCTTTGGGGTAATGAAATCATTTTCTAATTGTTGAATCTCTGGCATAGGTGCCGATTGCAAGCGCAGTAAAGTATAAGTTGCTTTTACTTCGGATGGAAGTTCTATTTTTTGGATATTGGCTTCCTTGCCCTCTATCACTTCTATAATAAATTGACTTGGCTCTGCTTCTTTTCCGTCACTTTTATATTGACTATAAGAAATGGTTAAATTTTGTTTGGCTCTAGTAATGGCAACGTAAAACAACCTCCTTAATTCTTCTTTATCATTGGCGTGTTCTAAACTACTTAATACGGTATCAGGTAGGGTATAGCCCGCATTGGCGGTACTTCTTTTTTTCTCCCAGTAATGTGCGTTGGTCCCTGCTAAAAAAACATATTTAAATTCCAAGCCCTTGCTGCCATGTGCTGTTAATAAATTCACGCCTGCTTCATTGCCTATAGTAATAGGAAGGGGTAATCGAATGGCTTCTCTACGCATTAATTTTAACATCTCCACCAAACTAGTTAAATGTAAACTAGGATGTCGGTGCGTTTCTTCTTTAATAAAGTCAAAGAAATGACTCACTATCGACAATTCATAATTTTTATCTACTCCAGTTAGTACCTCTTGAATGATATTTGTTTTTTGTAATATTTGCTCCAGTAAATTTAGTAAGATTACATTCGGAATTTGGCTCATCAAATCTTCCAGTACTGACATGGCTTTACCCACCGCTGCAATTCCACCTTGTTCAAATAAATTGGTTTGCGCATCCTGTGTTTTTTCTATCAATATTTGACGATAGGATTTATCGGGGCTACTGTACTTTAATTGATTGGCTTCGGTGGTTAACACTGCAATCGTAATGGGCGATATATGCCACCACTTAAAATGTAATATTTCAAATAATAGATTAGCTCCTTCGTTGGGTTGATCCCACTCACAGGCCAAATAGTCAAGAATTTTTATGATCTGTTGAATCAATACCTGATCAAATAAATTGGCGGTTCTTTTACTGTAAATTGGAATATTTTTTTGTTGCAAAAAGTGGGCAATTTCTTCTCCATATTTATTCTCTTTATACAATACGGCTATTTCTTTTGGCTCACTGCCTTGTAGGATAAGCTGGTTGATTTGCTCTGCAATAGCCATCATTTCTTCTTGCGGATCGTTATAACAGGCAATGACGGGCAAGTTTTGCAAGGCTTTGTTTTCGGGTAATGCAGCAATTAAATTTTTAGATAAGCCCGCTACTTTATTGATGAGCCTTTCTTGGTTGTTGTTAATTAATAAAGTGGAGGCATTTAAAATGGGCTGTGTAGATCTGTAATTATTTTCTAACACAATGGTTACCAAATCCTGTTCATATTGTTTTTGGTAATGCAACATGTTTTCGACATTAGCCCCTTGGAATCTAAAAATACTCTGGTCATCATCACCCACCACAAACAAATTGGGTTGCTCCCAATAATTCACTAGCAATTGTACTAATTCATTTTGAGTACCACTGGTGTCTTGAAATTCATCTACTAAAATGTACAAATATTTTTCTTGGTATTGAGCTAATAAATTTTTATTCTCTTTAAATGCAGTGATCACCCAATTGATCATATCATCAAAATCATACCTACTGTGTTCCTTCATCAATTGTTGGTAGGTATCAAAAGCCGTTACTGCGGCTTTTAATTTTTCCATTTTTTCTAAAGCGGCATCTACTAAACCCTGTTTTAGACTACCTGCTTCAAACTGTTTGTATTTTTTCTTGTACACAAACTCATCTCTGGTAGGGATGTCGGCAATGTAGCTATTGATTTGTTCAATTAAATAAGTGGTAGTCCAGCCTTCTTTTTTCATAGCACTAAACAATCTACTCAAATTGCTCATTTCATAATACACATCGCCACGGTATCTTTTTAAAGGATTGGTTTTGTCAAACTGATCAATAAGAATTTTTAAAAGTTCAATTTTTTCTAATTCAGAAATAGGATCTAAACTTGGCTTTTCAAATAAGGATAAATTATCCTGTATGATATCATTACAAAATGAATGAAAAGTAGCAATGGTTACTTTGTAGGCGCTTGCCCCAATAAAATCCACCAATCTTTTGCGCATGGCAATGGCGCCCGCATCGGTATAGGTTAAACACAAAATATTTTCTGGAGCAGTATCTGTTTCTAATAAAATTTTTCCAATACGCGCCCCCAAGATTTGAGTTTTACCAGTTCCAGGACCTGCAATGACCATGACCGGTCCTTCAATGGTGTCTACCGCTTTCTTTTGCTGCTCATTGAGTGCCGAATAAATGGCTTTAAAAGCTTTTAGCTGGGCGTCTTTACTAATCATGGGATAAAATTAATGGCTTTATGGCGATTTATGACAACAAAAACGTCATTGGGTTGTTGTATAAGTATGTCAAAAGTTTATTCTATCCATACCGAGCAGTTTATTCCCATTTCCCTCCAAGAAGCCTGGGATTTTTTTAGTAGTCCAGCTAACTTGGCCAAAATTACCCCTGAGAAAATGGGGTTTAATATTATTAGTAAGTACCATGGTGCTAAAATGTACCCGGGTCAAATTATAGAATACACCGTAAAACCCCTTTTGGGCATTCCACTTTATTGGATGACCGAAATTACCCATGTAAAGGAAGGCGCCTATTTTGTAGACGAGCAGCGCTTTGGTCCTTATACGATGTGGCATCATCAGCACCATTTTACCGAGGTGCAAGGAGGGGTTAAAATGGAAGATATTGTGCATTATAAAATTCCTTTGGGATTTTTAGGGGACATCGCCCAGGTAATTTTGGTTAAAAAGCAACTTGAAGGAATTTTTGATTTTCGTTTTAAAGCGGTGGAAGCAAAGTGGGGGACTTACAAGCCTTAGCTTTTTATTTAAAGAAATTTATAAAATACTTTCACTTTTAAGCCATTTCTTTATTTAATTTTTATAAACTTTGTCCTCAACTTACAACAATCCATGGGACAATCATCTGGCGGGAATCATGCACACAAACTTTCAGTAGCAGGTTTAATTGTAACGCTAGGAATAATTTACGGAGATATTGGTACTTCTCCTTTATATGTTTTCGGTGCCATTATTAATCATAAAATAATTACTGAGCAATTGGTTTATGGTGCCATCTCTTGTGTTTTTTGGACCCTTACTTTACAAACTACTTTTAAATATGTTTTTTTAACACTGCGTGCAGACAACCGTGGTGAAGGTGGAATATTTTCTTTATTTGCATTAATACGTCGTTATGTGAAATGGATCTATATACCTGCTATCATTGGCGCTGCGATGTTGCTTGCGGACGGCATGATTACACCTCCTATTTCTGTTTCCTCTGCTATTGAAGGTTTGGCAGGGGTAAAGGGTTTAGAAAAAGTTTTTGTACCTGGAAATAATTTAACAGTTGGTATTGTTCTTGCTATCATTTCATTATTGTTTTTCTTTCAGCGTTTTGGAACCAAGATTATTGGTTTTGCTTTTGGACCCATTATGCTTGTTTGGTTTTCAATGATTTTAATTTTAGGATTGTCTCAAGTAGTAAATCATGTAGGTATTTTAAGCGCTTTAAATCCTTATTATGCCTATGATTTATTAGTGCATTACCCTAATGGATTTTGGCTTTTGGGTGCGGTTTTCCTTTGTACCACGGGTGCTGAAGCTTTATATAGCGATTTAGGTCATTGCGGTCGTCAAAATATTCAAGTAAGTTGGATGTTTGTAAAAATTGCCTTGGTAATGAGTTATATGGGTCAAGGAGCTTATCTGTTAAACTTTATTGGTCAAAGTGATAATGGGATGAATCCATTCTTTAATATCATGCCGCATTGGTTCTTGATTATAGGCATTGGAATTGCCACCTTAGCGACCATTATTGCTAGCCAAGCTTTAATCAGTGGTTCCTTTACTTTAATTTCTGAAGCCATTAGTTTAAACTTTTGGCCTCGTGTGACTATTAAATTTCCGACCGATAGAAAAGGACAAATTTATATCCCTAGTTTAAATTTTATTTTATGGGTAGGTTGTGTGACGATGCTCTTGTATTTTAAGAAAAGCGAAAGCATGCAATCGGCTTATGGATTTTCTATTATTATTTGTATGATGATGACCACCATGCTCATGAATTTTTATATGTTGAATGTAAAAAGATGGAGCCAATCATTGGTGGCACTCATTATTTTAATATTTACCATTGTGGAGATATCTTTCTTTGTAGCCAATTTTGTAAAAATTAAAGAGGCTGCGATTACTTTCATTTTTTCTTTAAGCATGATTTTTGTGATGATGATTTGGCATCGAGCTCGAAAAATTGCTAATCGTTATTTGGATTTCGTGAAATTAAAAGATTATCTGGAACCGCTTACTGAGTTGAGTGCCGATAAAGACATCCCCAAGTATGCTACTCATTTGGTGTATTTGACCAAGGCAAATAATCATAGAGAAATAGAGCACAGAATAATCGATTCTATTTTAAATAGGAAGCCAAAGCGTGCAGATGTGTATTGGTTTTTACATATAGATCGTACAGATTCACCTTATGGAATGGAATACACCATTCGTGAATTGGTAGACGACAAAGTAATGCGTGTTGATTTTAAATTAGGTTTTAGAATTCAACCTCGAGTAAATATTTGTTTCAAAAAAGTGATGCAAGAGTTGAATGAGTCTCAGGAATTGGGAATTTATAGCCGATATGAGTCATTAAAAAGTAAAGACTTCCATACCGATATCACTTATGTCATCATAGAAAGCTTCTTCTCTATTGAAAATGAATTATCTATTAGAGAAGACTTTATTATGGATGTATACTTTAATATTAAGCAATTATCGCAAAGCGATCAAAAAGCATTTGGATTAGACAATGATATGACTATTGTAGAACATGTGCCATTGATTATAAAGGCAAATGAAAATCTTCCATTAAAGAGAGTCTTCGATTAAATAAAATTAAGGTAGGGCAACTAGTTTACTTATTTGATTTTGCTTTCCAATAGCAATGATCCAATAGGGCTTAGTATTATTTTTATCGATGCCAATTGCATTCAAGTTAATAAATTTAGTATCACCCGATAAGATTGCAGCTACTGTATATTGTTTTTCACTGCCCTGCAAGATCGCAATTTGTTTTACTTTATTGCCTTGGCTTTGATTGATTTGATAGGTATTGTCAGCTTTTTTTACAATAGATGGAGCAGCTACTTCATATTGCACCAGCCAAGGAATCGTAGGCAGTAGGGCTGGTTTTAGATAATAATGTTCTTGTAAACTGTCATTCCAATTGTTAGGATTATTTTTAAAGCTACTGCTACTAAAATAAATGCTACCTCTGGTATTTTGTACTTCTCTTTCTCTTTTAATTTGATACGGAAGCTCGTCTTTATTGCGCCATGGCGTATTGGTGCCTGCTTTATACATGCCATGTCCTATGTATAAATTTTTTCCAAAACTGTGGTTACTCCACCAATCAATAATGGTATCGTAATTAGCCAGTGGATGTCCGTGTTCCCAATAAATTTGAGGGGCAATATAATCCACCCATCCTTTTTCTAGCCACAATAATATATCCGCATACAAATCGTCATAATTGGTTTGACCAGCTTTGGTTTCACTGCCTCTTGGGTCCTTTGACTTATTGCGCCAAATACCAAATGGACTAATGCCAAATTGAACAGCAGGTTTAACTTGATGAATGGTTGCATACAATTGTTTTACAATGGTATCACAATTGCTTCTTCTCCAATCCTCTTTTGACAAACCTCTTTTATTTTTTACATAAGTGCTTTCATCTGGAAATTCTTTTCCTGCAATACGATAGGGGTAAAAATAATCATCCATATGAATCGCGTCAATATCATACCTGCTTACTAAATCTCTAACAATTCGGTTGGTATGTTGCCATACTTGCGGTAAGCCTGGATTAAAATATTTTTTATCGCCATAAGTTAAAAACCATTCTGGATGTAATCGAGTAAGATGGGTTGGCGCAATGCTTGATTTCTTGATATTAAAAACAGCTCTATAGGGGTTAATCCAAGCATGAAATTCCATACCTCTTTTATGTGTTTCCTGAATCATAAATTCTAAAGGATCATAAAATGGACTAGGAGGTAAACCCTGTTTCCCCATTAGGTATTCGCTCCAAGGTTCTAAAGTAGATGGATACATGGCATCCCCAGATGGACGAACTTGCATAATAATGGCGTTCATTCCATTTTTTTGATGCATGTCTAATAAGGCAATGAATTCTCTTTTTTGATCTTCATTACTTAAGCCTCTTTTACTTGGCCAGTCAATATTTTCAACGGTAGCCACCCACACGCCTCTAAATTCAAAAACATTTTTATCGGCTAAATTGGGTTGCGCATGAACTGAAATAAAAGCTACTACAACAAGTAAGCTTAACGTAAATCGCTTCATAAAATTTTAATTATTTTTCGAAAGATCCTTCTCTTAACTTATCCAAAATTTGATTGATCGTATTGGCTTCCTTTTCGTTGATGCCTTTTAAAATGGCATCTATCTGGGCATCAAATTGATCTAATTTTTCTAATAATTGAAACCCCTTTTTAGACAAAGTAATATCTACTAATCTTTTATCTGCTTGACAAGCCGATTTTTCTACCAATTCTTTAGCAATCAATCTATCAACAATTCTACTGGTATCACTCATTTTGTCCAACATGCGCTCTCTAATCTTTAAAGTACTTAATGGAGTTTCGCTTCCGCGTAGTATTCTTAAAATATTATATTGCTGTTGTGTTATCTTTTCGGTGCTTAAAATCTTCCCCACTTTTTCATTCAGCCAATTGGCAGTAAAAATAAGATTGATACCCATTTTTTGGTATTCATTTCTGAATGCTGCTTGCTGTATGTCCTTTTCAATACTCATTTATATTGATTTCTCTTTTGGTTGAAAATAATGCTTCACCCAATTAAAAAAAGGCAGTGCCAATAACGCACCTATGGCATCGGCTAACATATCACCTACTTCAAACCCTCTACTGGGCACAAAATACTTTTGGTAATATTCCATGCCTATGCCAAATAAAATACAAACAATTAAACTAAATGCTTTTGCTCTTGTTGACCTAAAGGAGATATTTGAATACTGTTCAAAATGAAAAAATATAGAAACTGCTAAGCTTCCAAAAAGTCCTATATGAATTACTTTATCTGCAAAAGGCAATTCTAGTATAAAGGATACCCATCCTTTGCCTGGTTCACCACTACTAGGCATACTTAATAAAATAAATATGAGTACAAATTCAAAAATGACCCAAGCTAAAGTTTTAAATGAATTTGTCATAATGGATTAATGAACCAATTGACTGTAAGCTTCACTCGTTAATAAAGCTTCCACATCTGCAGCATTTACAACAGTCAGTTTTACCATCCAACCTGCTCCATAAGGATCTGCATTCACTAATTCTGGTTGGGCAGTTAAAGCAGGGTTCACTTCTAATATAGTTCCAGCCACTGGTAAGAATAAATCACTTACTGTTTTTACTGCTTCTACTGTACCAAAAATGGCTTCAGCGGAAAGCAACTTACCTACTGTATTAATATCTATATATACAATATCCCCTAATTCGCCTTGTGCGAAATCGGTAATACCAATCGTGGCAGTATTGCCTTCTAATTTAATCCATTCGTGATCTTTGGTGTAGCGTAAGTCTGCTGGGAATTGCATAGTTTATTTTTTATTGATGCAAAGATTCATAAAAAACACTAACAAAACAATGCGCTAGAAACTATTGTTTTCAAAATAGAGTAGAATATGATCTTTTAAAAAGGTTTCTTGTTCCATTAGGTCCATTGTGGGAAGCCCTTTAAGTTGCTTAAAGTGAGGCCAGCCTTCCTCATCCTGCCCTTCCAATAAGTAATATCCACTGGCAGCCAAGATGGAGCAAATAGCCACATGCATCAGGTCCTGCTTCTGTTCCTTGCTTATTTTTTCTACTAAAAACCCCGTTTCTTGAAGCCCAATCAGAAATAGGATAGATTCGGTGTCGGGCTTTTTGCCGAAACGATCCATCAATTTTTTCTCTAAATCCCACCATCTACTCTGAAAGTCATCTTTTATTGCTGCCATACCTGCCTTTTTCAATTTATTAGGCAAAGGTAGGGGATATCTAGGCGTAGTAGGTTGCTTTGATTATCTTTGCTAAAATTTGACCCGATGTTACAAGTGAGTTTTTTACGCCAAAATAAAGAGTTAGCTAAAAAGAAGTTGGCCGTTAAGCATTTCGCCCAGCCAGATTTGGTGGATACGGCTATTGATTTAGATGACGAAAGAAAGCAATTACAAGCTTCTTTTGATGAAACACAGGCAAAAGTGAATAGTGCTTCCAAAGAAATTGGCGCCATGATGGCCAAGGGGGATAAAGAACAAGCAGAGGCTACTAAAATAGCTGTGGGAGAGTGGAAAAAACAATTAGAGCCATTAAAAGAAAAGATGGCACAGGTAGAAATTAATTTACAAAATGTGCTCGTTCAATTTCCTAACCTGCCGCATAGTTTGGTACCAGTAGGAAAAACACCCGAAGAAAATGAAGTAGTAAGAACTGGTGGGGTTACGCCTAAATTACACGCTGGTGCTGAAGCGCATTGGGACTTGATAAAAAAATACAATTTGGTTGATTTTGAAACAGGTGCTAAAATTACGGGTAGTGGCTTCCCTTTATATATTGGCAAAGGCGCTAAATTTCAAAGAGCCTTAGTGCAATATTTTTTAGATTTTAATACAGCAGCTGGGTACACCGAATACCTGCCACCTTTTATGGTGAATGCAGCTTCGGCTTTTGCCACAGGTCAATTGCCTGATAAAGAAGGGCAGATGTACCATGCAACCGAAGATGATTTTTATTTAATTCCTACTGCAGAAGTGCCTGTTACCAATGTTTTTCGTGATGTGGTTTTAAAAGAAACTGATTTGCCTATACAAATGACCGCTTATTCTCCATGCTTTAGAAGAGAAGCTGGAAGTTTTGGTAAAGAAGTGCGTGGATTAAATAGAGTACATCAATTTGAAAAAGTAGAAATCATTCAAATTGTACATCCAGAAAAAAGCGATGAAGTATTGAATGAAATGGTAGCGCATGTTGAAAAGTTATTAATCAGCTTAGGACTTCCTTATCGAATACTAAGATTATGTGGTGGTGATATGGGATTTGCATCGGCCATTACTTATGATTTTGAAGTATACAGTGCAGCTCAGGATAGATGGCTGGAGGTTAGCAGTGTTTCTAATTTTGAAGCATATCAAACTTACAGGATGAAATGTAGATTTAAAGATGCCGCAGGTAAAATTCAATTTGCACATTCTTTAAATGGAAGCTCATTGGCCTTGCCAAGAATATTTGCAGCAATTGTAGAAAACTATCAAACTGAATCTGGTATTGATTTACCAACAGCATTGCAATCTTATTTTGGAGCAGAAAAATTAATTTAAGTGTTTATAAAAATAAAAAAGCCCTTC